>JAISPE010000015.1 GCA_031275145.1 Prevotellaceae bacterium
TCATTCGATAAATGTTCTATTACTTTAGAATCCAGCAAAGTTTTATCTTTCGCCACCTCATACATGGAATAATCAATAAAGGAAACAAGTATGGAATCATTCATTGCATATAGAGGGAAGTTAATGTTTTTAATATTAAATTTTTCAGGAGTTATCAGTTCGTATGTCAATTTATTTTTCTGAATGTCAAAGACGGCGAGGCGCTGTTTATTCCTGACGGATAATTCGGCAAAAATATATTCTTTTATTCTTATCGGAGTATTAAGGATATAGATATAATCGTTATCGCGTTCCTGCTTTATTGCTTCTGTATAGTCATTTTTCAATCTTTCCGGCAGTTTTTTATTCCCGAAATCAAAAAAATAGCCGTTCTCAACATTTCCCTGCCCGTTGAGAATATATAAAGTATCGGATACGGGATGCATATATACAACCTTGTTCTGAAAAGGATGAAATGCTCTCACATTTGATTTGTTATCTTTAAAATCTCTGGAAAATGAGAAATGTGCAATTTCACTTTTTTTCATATCACCGGTAACTACAATTTTATTATTATTATCACCACTGTCATCATCATGACTCAATGACAGCAAGTATTTTTTTTGTTCTAAAATATAAAAATCAAAGAATCGAAACGAAGGTCTTACAGATTCTTTGTATTTGCCGTTTTCATCGTAAATCAACATTCTACGTTTAGAAAAATCATATACATAAACAATATTATCATACACATCAAAATTGATATAGCGAGTATATTCACCCGGACCTCCGCCCATACGTCCTATTTGATGAAGAAATTTTCCTGTTATATCAAATACAAAAAGAGATTTTTTATCAAAGTCTAAAATATAAATACGGTTGTCTTCTATAATTAACTTGTCGATATACGAAAATAAACATTCAGTCCTGTTTTCCAATAGAATATATTGTACGTCTTCTACAATATCCCTGATCTCGAAATCTTTTTGTGATTTCCATTTTATATGCTGTATATCACCGACACCCTGCTGTTGAGACTGACATTGCAGTGAAAACAGCAAAAGACAGCTTAATATTAAAATGCAATATATATTTTTCATTTCCAGCGATGATTTAAAATGTTTACTTTAATTATTCATTCAATTTTTGTACAAAAGTAATATTTTTTATCCATATCAAAAAACTCTGTCGCTTAATTCAGGCAATCCCGACCGGAAAATTCGTTTTTTCAAACGGCATGCAACATTTTCAATAAAAAATTCATCTGTATAAAAGTTTATTAGAAAACCACATGATCGTATTAAGGATTAAACGGCGGTATTTGATGTTAGTTACAGTTTTCCTATTCAGTTCATGTTTTACATTAATGAATAAAAAAACTGTAAGGGTAAATATTTATTCCGATACGGACAGCATCCGGGTACGGACGGACAGAGACACCGCACAGTGGTACGAACTTCCGGCCAGGGTGGACGTTAAGCGATCCAGACAGGAGTTGCTGATAACAGCCAGAAAGGATACGGTTCAAAACAAAATTCGCATTAAAAGCAGATCCTCCAGTGATTTTATTCTTGACATTCTACTGACCGACGGAATGGGATATTTTATATTGCGGAATAATCCAAAAAGGTATACCTATCCGAAAACTGTTTTTATTGATCTGGAACATGATAAGCCCGTATCATACTTTCCCAAACCGGAAAAACATCTGCTGAATTTAAAGCTCTCCATTCCCGAAGGAAATCATTTTTATCTGAATAAGGGATATAAATATGGTGAATCTTTCGGTTTTTTGGGCGCTTCCTATGGATTTGAGTACTATTTTTCCGACAAATACTGTATCAACATGGATTTTGGAGCGTTAACAGATTTTATTACTCCCATTCCGGCAGCTGTTTCTCTCCCTGACGGCGACTATAGCCGTTCACACGCAATTTATGGAGATCTTCAGGCAGGCAGTGATTATAAGAGGATACACTATGACGCCGGTTTTCAGTTTACAAAAACCGTTTACTATGAAAGGAAAACTGTTGAACGGTTTTCCAAATATATGGACACCGTTAGCTATTCTAAACGGCAAAATCAAATCGGACTGGCTTTATCGTCATATTTAAGATTAACGAAACGTTTTAATATCGGTCTTAATTATTATCCGTCGTTTTTTGTTATAGAAAACAGAAAACTGCATCCGCACTATTCGCATTTACTGTTTTTGGAAATATCATTCCGAATCGAAGTGAGCAGACCTTCGAAAATAAAAATCAGATGATTAAAAGACTGAAAAACATGCCGTCGCTGTAAGCGAAGCCTGCGGTTACGGGTGTTTTGCCGAAGCGAAATACAGAGCCGAAAGCAGGGTAAACACGTATGCCTGAATGAATGACACCAGCACATCCAGGACCATCATAAATATGGAAAATACAATGGCAATGACCGAAATACCGCTGTCGATCAGCGGGCCTAACGAGCTGAATACAAATATCAGCCCTAAAAGAACCGTAACGACCATGTGTCCCGAAAGAATATTTGCAAACAGGCGGATTATCAAAGCTATCGGTCCGGTAAAAATCGAGATTATTTCCACTAACGGCATCAGGGGCAGAGGCGCTTTTAACAGTACGGGAACTCCGGGAGTCCACAGTTTGTGATGCCAGTATTCCTTTGTTGTGCTTATCATTGTAACGAAGAAAGTGCATAAGGCCAGAGCCGCCGTAACATTAATGTTTCCCGTAACGTTCGCCCCGAACGGGAAAACCGGAATCAGTCCTGTCAGATTAAGTGTCAGAATAAGGAAAAACATTGTCAGCAGGAAACTTGTGTACTTCTCGTATCCCCTGCCTATCGCCGCTTTTGCGATGTCGTCGGTTACGAAGAGTATCACCGGCTCTAACAGCGCCTGCAATCCCTTCGGTTTCCGGAGCGGGTCGCGGGTATATCTTTTCCGTACGGATATGAATACGGCTGACAGTAATGTAACCGTAAGCAAAACGGCAAACACGTTTTTGGTGACGGATAAATCAACAGGACGGTATTCCGAACCGTCGGGAAGAGTTTCCACAATCTGTCCGGAATATTTTCCTGCTGTTGCTATGTGAAATCCTTTGTAGCTCTCATGCTTGTGATGAAATTTCGATGACATGAAAACAAACCACCGGCCTTCTTTGCTGCGCACAATGACGGGTAAAGGCACGGATATCTGATGTTCGCCTATATCCGTTATATGAAATTCATAATCGTTGGCTATGTGCCCGAAAATGAAATCTTTTATGTGGAAAGCGCTGTTGTCGTGTCTGTCTGCCGGTTCGTTAGCCTGAGCCTTGAGACATGCAGAACAGAACATTAATAACAGTACGGTTACTATATTTTTCATCTTCAATTTTTCTTTTTCGACAGAAATCCTGTCACTTTGTTAAAACAGCGTATTTCAAATATCATTAAAAAAATATAAAATACAAAATATGTGATTACAAAAAACAGGGCGTTTGTTCTGTCGTGCAGTACCACGAACAGAATGAGCGCCAGAGACAGTATCATTTTTATAACGATATTGAAATAGAACAGCAGTATTCTTTTGCTGTCGGATATGGCCGGGATTTTTTTCAGGATGAAATAGAAAACCGTTCCCAGAACAATCATGCCTGCGGGTATAACCGGATATGCGCTGAAAGCGTATGCGGGAAAAACTTTAAACACGGCCCATCCGCCCGCCGCAGGCAGAAATATCCACAGTATAAGCTCAAAAAGATATACGCGAAACTTTAACGTCATAAAATAATATTTCGCTCACAAAATAATAACTGTCCAAAAAATGCTTTTACGGGGATTATTTTTTTGTGCGTACGATTGTAGTTTCATTTACCGGACCGCATTTAACCTCGTATTTTGCTCCGTCCATGATATTGAGGAAAAACGCATCGTCGACAGTCGGAAAATATTGAGAGTATGTATTTATTAATTTATTAGCCTCGGCAGCTATACCCGGATCCAGCTGTTTCGCCCTGATAAACTGATCGACGGCAACCCAGTAGATAGCGCGTTTGCTTACGTCGTCGTCTCCGCAGCCCTGCAGACCGGTGTAGGCCGTTCCAAGCAGCATATAAGCCTTGCCGTTTCTCGGACTTGCGGCTATGGCTTTACGGGCATAGCTTATTGCCTCGTTCCGGTTTCCTTCTTTCAGGACAAGACTTCCAAACTCGTAGAAATATTTTGACTTGTCTTCCGCATTTGTTTCCGTTTCGGTGGCTTCCTTGAAGAACTGCATGGCTTTCTCCCTGTCGTTTTTGGAATAATATACGCGCGCCAGTCCGTAAGATGCGCTGGGGGACGGGTTTAATTTAATGTATGCCTCCGCTGCCGCATAATACAGTTCCGTATCGGTACATTCCTTTAACTGTAGTAAATTCATGACCATTCTGACTACATCGGCATTATCTTTGTTTGCATTAAATCTTTCGCCTAAAACCTTGATAAGGTTTTCACAGTCGGCAGCATTGGTGGTCAGGAACGCGCTTTCGACCGCTGCCTTCAATGCAATCTTGACAGTGTCGTCGGGAGTTGCTTTCAGCTGCATCTCTGCTATATCCGCCATTTCGGTGTACAGATTGGTAAATTCTTCCAGCGAAAACTCTTTCTTTTCGTACAGTTCGCGAGCCGACAGCATGATTTTTGCGACAGCCATCAAATCGATGCTTTTGTTTGCATCTATGGCAACCCTGTACGCATCATATATGGCTTTGTGATTGTCGGGTCTGTAATTCTGGACTTCGACTGCCCTGGTGTAGAGCAAATCCGCCTTGTTCTTTACATTAAAATATTCGAAACGTTTGTCGTACAGCATTAGCAGCGAATCGATCCGTGCTTCCTTAAGCGCCGGATCGGTGGTTTTTTCAATCAGGCTGCGCATCATGGCAAGTCCGTGTATATACGCATTCTGACTTGCCAGAGGACAGTTTTTGATGACTGCCCGCCATGAGGGTAATGCCGCCTCGTAATTACCGCTTCTAAATTCGGTCTGATAATTCTGGATATCCAAAAGACACTGAACACTGTCCGCGCCATACTTCTGGGCGCTTAAATTCAGACTTAAAATGCTCATGAAAAGAGTGTAAACTGCAAATTTTAATGTTTTCATTTATATGTATTTTTAATTTCAATTTTGTATTTCCTGTTTTACGACACCTGTAGAATCGGTGTGACGCTGTTTGACTTCTTTATATACTACTCCGCTCTGTCCTCTCATTTCTACTTCCTTAAAACGGTCGTCGGAAAAAATGCCGTATTTTGCATAAATAGTATCCGTTTCGGAATAAATCTCGGTGTAAACGTTTGTTTCTATTGTCCTGTTTTTTTCGTTCCAGTACAGCGGACCGTCCGTTACAAGTTTTTTGTTTGTTATGAAATTGCGTGCGACGACGTTGCCGATGGCAGTAAAAAACATTCCGCGATCGTCTTCCAGCGTTGCGCTGTCGGCAACCAGATCGGATTCGGGAATGCTGTCCTTATATGAATTTATGTGGATTCCTTCGGGGAAAATGTATGTTACCGTATCTCCAGTCTGGTATTTTATGGCTTTTCTTGCGGTCAGCTCGTTACGGAGTTTGCCGTCGGAGGTATAAATCAGTTTCACATTGATAACCTCTTCCACCGGCTGGTCGATCAATTCGCCGGAAGATATTTTCTGAAGAGTATCCACTGTGCATGAAAAAACTGCGGCGCTTAAAATACCCGTTAAGAGTGTATATACTGTAAATTTCAATACTTTCGTCATCTAATTCTACTAAAATTATTCCATATTTGTTACTTACTATACTTTCACCAAAAATCACAATTCAAGATTGTGATACAGAACCCTGTTTAAACCAAAAACTATCGGGTTTCGGAATACAAATATGGGGATTTTTATTTGTCCGGCAAAATAAAAACAGTCTCCGCCGGTAAAAATTATTTTACTGCCGATATATTTGTGGATATAATTCATTGTTTCTCCAACGATTCCGTTGACGACTCCCGATTCGATCGCTTCTTCTGTTGTTGTTCCGATTTCCCTGATTTTATCCGAAATCGAGACTAACGGAAGCCTGTTTGTAAAACAGTTTAGCGATTTTAAGCGCATGGAAAGTCCGGGTGAAATGTTCCCGCCGAGATAACTGTTCCCGCTATCTACAAAATCAACTGTTATGGCTGTCCCGAAGTCGAATATCATGACATTCGTGTCCGGAAAAAAGTAATTTACTCCAATCGCGGCGGCAAGCCTGTCGCTGCCGAGTGTCTTCGGCGTTTTATACTGATTTCTGATGGGAACAGGCGTCTCCGGCGTGAAATGAATGAGACGGTCAAGTTTCTCATTAAGGAAATCCTCCACGTTCCCGGGCATCTGTCCCGAA
>JAISPE010000053.1 GCA_031275145.1 Prevotellaceae bacterium
ACTCTCAGTTCGTATTCGAACACGTATGTTCCTTTCCGCAAATACGGAATGAAGAAATTGTTTGATGCGTCCTTAATATTTTCATAATACCGCAGGCCGTCCTGATAGCGGTGTCCCGACAGAGTTTTCACCGGCTCGAAACCTGCGGCGCGCATGTCTTTCAGATGTACGTATTCGTAATCGCGGTCGGCTCTCAGTTCCATGCGCACGACGACTGCATCGCCGACTTTCAGCGGATTCTTGCCGTTTACGGGCGACAGTTCCGCACCTTTGGCCGTGATTCTTTTCAGGAACAGCTGTTTCTTCAGTTTCAGGTTTGTTTCGGAATCCGTAATCCTGTCCAGCGATTCAAAATACTGCCAGTACATTCCGCCCCATGCGATGCCGCTGCTGTTGGGATTCTTCACTTTCAGCACAGCCATTCCGGTTGAAATATCGCTGCCGTTCCATGCCGTTTTCACGTATCCCGTACCGGGCTCGGGACGGATTTCTTCTTTGGCGATTTCGGCAAGATGTTTCCCTGCGATTTCGATATCGATGATTCCGTTGCTGTCGAGAAGGTTATCGCCGGTGGACAGCAGCGCGTAACAGGCTTCCGTTGTGGCTTTGGTCGTTTTCCAGCTGTTGGTCTGCCTGTTCCGCAACAGCCAGATTTTCATTTCTTCGACAGCCTGTTTATCGCCGGTCACCTCGCTGAAGGCTTCGATCAGCATCGCCTGTGTTTCTATCGGCGCCTGATACCAGAAATATCCTGCCACATTGCTGTTCCAGTACATGCCCGTTTCTTCCGACTGCACGGCGTGTTCTTTCAGCGAGCGGATTATTTTCGCTGCTGTTTCACTGTCGCCGAAACGCTTCATCACTAAGGATGTCATTGCCCGGGCATAGATGTTGAACTCTGTCCAGTATTTTCCGGCCTGACCGTAATAATATTTGAACGCTTCGTTATCCGGCCTGTGTTTGCTGAAACTGCAAGTATACAGATAATGCAGCTGTTCGTATCCGATATGCTGATCTTCGAGGTTGATATTTCTGTTTTCCTTCAGCCTGCCGTAATCGTCTATTATCCGGGAATCTAAGTATTTCAATCCTTTGCTGATTATATCGCCGGTACTGTTTGCAAAATCGTCATTCAGAGCGTTCAGCTTTTTCAGATGTTCGAGGCCGGCCACTATGTGCTGAGTGATGAAACGGCTTGCCTGCAATCCGTCGAACCATGGAAATCCGCCGTCGTTCAGCTGCATTTTGATCAGTTTGCCGACTGCTTTCTGCTGTTCGTTTTTCATTCTGTTCAAATCGAATAACAGGGCTGTCCGTTTTTTGCGTTCCGTTTCGTTTTGAGCCTGCATAACCCAGGGTGTTTCTTCAAGCAGTACCTGTTTCAGTTCCTGATTTTTTTCCAGATTCGACAGCAGCGCCTCGCTGTTTTCGGGCAGGTCGCGCCATGCGTCGAATATTTGCCTTATGCGCGGCGAACTGTTTATGACCGTCGATGCAAGCGAATTGGCGTAAAACCGTGCAAACGTCTGTTCGGCACATTCGTAGGGATATTCCATCATGTACGGAATGGACTGTACGGCGTACCAGGCCGGACTGGATGTAAATTCAAGCGTCAGACGGTGATTGCGCAGTACTTTGGAATGACTGTCCCTGAGGCGGTCGAATACAAACTCTTTTTGCTGTCCCGCACGTATGCTGAACGGCATTGTTTCGGTTACCATGGTGGAATTGAGCATCACAGGGACAGTTTTCTCCTCGCCGTCGGAATGACTGTCCGCCTGCGCTGTGACTCTGTACGTGATGGCCTGAACGCCTTCGGGAATTTTCAAACGCCATTTCACGACTGTACTTTCGTGTGCCTTTACTGTAAAATCCTGCGTTCCGGAAGTCTGTATGATTTCCGTATCGACAGGCTGCATCGAACAGGCGTCGTACAGGTGCAGTACGGCCTGTCCGGCGAGGCTGCTGTCCGAAATACTGTTTATTTTGGCGGTAAAATCAATCAGGTCATCTTCACGGAAAAAACGTGGAGCGTTGGCCGTTATCATGACTTTTTTACGGGTAATCAGTTCGTTCGTTATATCTCCCGCTTTCAAATCCTCTGTATGTGCGAATCCCAGCATCTTCCAGCGGGTAAGCGATTCGGGAACAGTAAATTCAATCCGTATTTCGCCATGTTCGTCGGTGCGAAGTTGCGGATAGAAAAATGCCGTTTCGCTGAAGTTGCGTCGAGGAACAATATTTGGTTGGGACGACTTGGGCTGGATTGAGACATCCTCCTCCCCGACAACTTCCATTTCGAGAGACTGATTCAATCCGCGTACAAAAAACGGAATAGTATGTTCCGATTTTATAGCATGAACGACCTGTTCCGATTTTCTAGCGCCGAAAGCAACAACTGCAACCTCGCTGAGTGGAGACGACTCGCTGAATTCAAACTCATATACAGGCCATTTATACATTCTTGCAGTGTTTATTGCCTGATACGGCATTTGCCAGCCGGTGAATACAAAACGCTGCCGGTAAATGGACTGGAATATGCCCGACCAGGAATGGCGGGTAAATGCGTCTAACGAAGCGTCGTAAAGAGTTGCAACCATTTCGGCGGCTTCTTTTTCCCCGTTTCTGTTTTTCACTGTTAAAGACCATTTTTCATGTTCGCCGGGTAAAAGTTCGTCACGGAAAGTGGTAAACTTTATATCCAGCTGTCTGTTGGAATACGGTACGTTTATATGCTGTATGTTTGTGTACGTTCTGTTGTTCTGTACCATTACAAACTGCACGGTAAATCCGCCGCGATATTCTTCCTTTACGGGAATGATAACCGGTTTCGGGATATTGCCCGCGACAATGCTTTTCTGTTCAGTCACGCGGTTATTCAATATTATATCATAATAGATGTACGATTTCTGTTCGCCTCCGGCAACCATAAATTCGACATTTTCTCCGGGCTCGGCGGAACTGTTTGCCGTCGGCGTCACCCAGTTATTCATGTCTCTCAAATGAGCGGGATTTGTTTTACTGAGCAAATATACGTAGCGCACATCGTCGCTTTCGATGCTGTCGGCGCTTTTCGCTTTTATATCTATCCGGTACCATCCCGACTGAGCGCCTGACAGCGCTTCAAGACTGAGTTTGTTGAACCTGAGACTGTCCTCTCTGCGTACGGGAGATTTTATGTCCGCTGTTTTGGTTTGATACGAGATGATTTGTTTTTCGTCGGCGAATTTTTCGGGACGGTTATCTTCGTCGTAGATATCGGCAGGAAAATGCTTTTCAAATTCGGAGCGTGAAATTGTGAATGTATCGGGCTTCTCCCACAGGCGGTCGCGCAAAGTCCTTTCCGGAGATTTAAGCGCTGTGACTGTTACCGATATGTCGGCCGGAACAAAATTTCCGTTAAGGTTCGTTGTGGTTAAATCGAAGATCGCCGGATTGCCGGAAATGATGTTTTCGGGCAGAGATGTTTTTATCAGCAGCGGGATTTTCCCTGTTTTGACCGACAGGTTTGCACCGCGTGTTTCGCCGTTGGCGTCGGTCGCTTCCGCCACGATTTCGTAGGTATATATCAGGTCGCTGTATTCAAGGTTTTCGGCTTCGGCCTTGAAACCGATAACGAATTTACCGGCGCCGTCAGTATTCAGTGTGCCGGAAGAAATCTGGCGTGTGGCTCGCGGTATCACCGGGTACCACCACCGGAATAAACGGTATTGCAGATGCCGCACAATCCGGTACTGCACTCTGGCATTGTCGACATTATAATTGGCAAAACCTTTGACAGTGCCGCTGACATGTATGCTGTCATTCAGCCGGTATGCTCCTTTCAGGGGATCGAATTTCACCTCAAATGTCGGCCGTTTATATTCGGCTACCTGAATATAATGCTGTCCGTATTCCGTACGCAGGGACATCATTCCGTTCAGCAGATTTTGCGGTATGGCGAAACTTCCCTGTACCGTCCCGTAGTCGCCGGTCGTGAGTTTCTGTGTGGCAACGGTTTTATTGTTGGCGTCCCGAAATTCGACATCGACAGAAATCCCGGTCAGGGGTTTATCCGCATTTCCGTCACGCCTTGTAAGACAGAGAGCCTTGTAATAAACCGTCTGTCCCGGCCGGTATATCGAGCGGTCGGTGAAAAACACTGTCTGCTGCGGCTTTTCTTCCTCTCCGGAATAAAAATGAGTGTGTAAATAAAACAGTGTATGTCGATCCCTGTTTTTTGTGACGGTAATTTTTTGGGGATACATATTGTGCCGGATATAAGCGATTCCATTGTTGCCGGCGGTATAGCGTTCGACTTTCGAGTCTTTACGGATATATTCTATCTGTGCATTTTCCACAGGTTTGCCGCTCCTGCTGTCGGCGACATACAGCTGGATAAGCAGATCGTCGCTGTCGCTGTTTTCTGTAAACATTTTTTCGTTGCCCGTACGCATGACGACGGCAAGGGGCGATACCTGAACGGTTGTGCTGGCTATGACATGCCGGCGACTGACACTGTCGTATAAATCCGGCATGTTTGATGCAAATATCGCATATAAACCCTGCGGCAGTCTGTTGATTATTATTTCGGTTATGTGTTCGCGATAATCGTTTTGCGAAGGCAGGACAGCTGTCTGTGTCGCAAAGGGTTTTTTACCGGTGAAATCTTTGGCTTTGACACTGGAACGCGATTTTGACATATAGTCGTCGCTGATACTGAAAAACCACAAATGAAGAGTGTCCATATTCCGGTATTTTACCGATGCAAGAATCGGAGTATCGGGATACTGGGTCGATGTCAGGGTTATTCCTGCCGACGGATTTTCGATTTCTTTCTGCAATATCTGTGCAGATCCCGTAATATGTTCCCCGGTGGCTTTAGAAATTATTCGGGTACACAAATCGTGTGCCTCCCTGCTTTTAGCCAGATTGTTTTGATAAAAAATAGCCAGATCGTATGCAATATAACACCATTCGTTCCTGCCCTCATATTCGTTCATCAGTGTTTTCAGCGCGTTTTCGTAACGGGCGTCCCTGTCGTTATAATTTCCCGCATTATGTATATACTTCAACCGCTCCATGTCAACGCTTACCAGCGCTTTCGGACTTTGACCGGGCTGTATCTGGAATTTCAGCAGTTCCTGATATAAACGGATAGCCTGATATTCGGCAGACAGAGTGTCGTCCGTAACGGTTTTGCAGTTTACAAACGTGTGAACACCGGCAAAATATTCGGGATCGTCCGGCACAAATGCATCTTGAGGGTTTCTGTGGCGCCACAGATTGCTGAAAGCGTTGATTGCCCTTAATGCCAGCCAGTCGTAGAGGGTTGATGTATAATGCCGGTTGATGAGAATAGACTGTTCGAAAATGAGATTATATTTGTCGAACGGTGTCTGTTGCAGCAGTTTTTCCTCGTGTACGGACAGCCTGTAATATTTGATGATTTCTTCATACAGACGTGTGATATCCCATGTTTCGACATCGTCGCCGGTGTCCGTATGTGTTCGATTCATAATCTTCCAGTGATTGTTGTTGTAATACTTCATTAAAACGTCGCCGGTAATCGAGTATACGACTGATTTTGCGGGTTGCGGCAACCGTTTTGCATCCTGTTGCAGTGAATCGAATACGGTCTTAACCGACGATTTCTCCATCTTTTCCTGCGCCATGACACGGTGAATAACCGCTCTAACGGCCTGTTCATAATCTTCGTGACGCAGCGCACGGCCGTATATTTC
>JAISPE010000077.1 GCA_031275145.1 Prevotellaceae bacterium
GCAATAACGAAAAGTCATAAAATTTGGTTTATGTAATAAATATACTTTACCTTTGCACTCTGTTCCTATATTGGCAAGAACAGATTAGAATGATTAGAAGTGTAATATTATCAGGTAATTTAAAAAATATACAGATGAATAAAATATTAATGTGTTTAGTGAGTTTGATGATTGTCACAGCCTTAAATGCAGAAGGTTACATGATTGATTTTGTTATAAAAGGCGAAAAAAACAAAAATGCTCTTCTCGTGATGTATTACGGCACGGGAAAATATTCCATAGATACCGCCCGGATAGACAAAAAGGGAAAAGCTGTATTTACGGGTGATAAACCGCTTGTTCCGGGAATGTATCTGATTGCGGTGGACGGAGGCCAGATACTTGATTTCCTGATTTCCGACACTATAAATCAGAAATTTACCATATCAATTAAAAAAGATAAATATCTCGAATCGCTTTCGTTTAAGGACTCGCCCGAAAACGAAGCCTTTGCCGACTATTCCCGATTCCTGCTCAACAGACAGAAAAAGGAGAATGAACTGAGCAGCAAAATTTCAGGAATGCAATCGTCCGAGGCCATAGACAGCGAGATCAAACTGCTGGCAACGCAAACGGAAGAAAGAGTAGCCGAGATAAAAGCGAAATTTCCGGGTACGCTGCTGGAATCGGTCGCAATGGCAATGAATCCCCTGCATCCCGACAAAAACGATGTCCCCAAGTCTTCCGACAGTGCAAAACGTTATTTATACGAATTTTACAAGGATCATTACTGGGACAGGCTCACTTTGACGGATAAACGGATGCAAAATACGCCCATCCTTATTCCTGCCATAGACAATTACTTCAAGAATATGGTCTTGCAGATTCCGGACAGTATAATACGCGCTGTTGATTTTATTCTCGAAAAGGCCGAAAGCGACAGTGCAATGACGCAGTTTCTTGCAGCTTACGTTTTCAACCATTACATGGGTTCGAAAATAATGGGAATGGAAAACGTTGTCGTTCACATGATAGACAACTATTATTTAGCCGGCAAAATTCATTCCAGAGACGAAAAATTCACCAAGAATATCATCGACTACGCCGACAAACGCAGGGAAACACTGATAGGAAAACAGGCTAAAAATTTGAAGATGGAAACAGTCGACGGAAAAGCCGAAGCGCTTTATGATATTGAATCTCCGTATATTCTGGTCTGTTTTTTCGAAGCCACCTGCGATCATTGCCGGATAGAGATGCCCAAGATATATAAAGTTTTTAAAGATTTTAAAGACAGAGGGCTGGCGGGATTTTGCGTATATACCCAGAAAGATAAAAACGAATGGGTAAAATTCATATCCGAACATCAAATGACGGACTGGATAAATGCATGGGATCCGAAAAATGAAAACGATTTCAGATATACGTACAGCGTATATTCCGTGCCGCAAGTGTATGTGCTGGACAAAAACAGGAAAATCGTGGGACGCGGACTGGAAAGCGTATCTTTGGCGCAGTTATTGGGCCATTTAATGAGAAAAACAGAAGTTAAGCAGTGATGAACAGAGTTTTGGTAAGCCTGCTGAGTTTGCTGACCGTTTCTGCCTGCTCTTCGAGCCGTAATATTGATTCATCTTCCGAAACTTCGGATTATATTGAACCCGTGATCGAAGACGGGAAGAACGGGGATAAATTGATCTTGACGGATAAACATCTTCAAAATATCTCCCTGATAGACGGATATCTCGAAAATACAGTTCCACAGATTCCCGACAGCATAATATGCGCTATCGATTCCGTTCTTGCAAAAGCCGAAAACGATACTGCAATGATGAATTTCCTTACCGGATATATTTTCGACAAATATTTCCATCTCGTTGACGACAGCAGCGATTCGGGAATAACGGGTATAGAAAATATTGTCATTCATATTATTGACAATTATTATCTGACAGGAAGAGCGGGTGGACGGGACGAAGAATTTATGGAAAACATAATCGAATATGCCGGTAAAAACAGGGCGACACTGACAGGCATGCAAGCGAAAGAACTCAAAATGGAGACCCTCGACGGAGGTGTCAAATCCTTGTATGATATTGACGCTCCGTACACTCTGATCTGTTTTTTTGACGCCTCATGTTCGTACTGCCAATATGAGATTCCTGAAATATATAAAATCTACCAAAAGTTTAAAAACAAAGGTTTAGCGGGATTTTGCGTATATACCCGCGATGATAAAAAAGAATGGCTGGAATTTGTTTCCGGATATAAATTAACGGACTGGATAAACGTATGGGATCCTAAAAACGAAAACGATTACAGGATTGCATACAGTCTGTATATTGTCCCGAAGGTGTATGTGCTTGATAGAAACAAGAAAATCGCAGGACGCGAGCTTGACAGCGCATCTTTATCGCGGTTGTTGAATGATTTAATAAAAAAATAAAAACAGGTCAAATGAGTAAAATTTTAGTAACGGGAGGAACGGGTTATATCGGTTCTCATACCGTAGTCGAACTTCAGAACAGCGGTTATGAAGTAATTATTGTCGATAATTTATCAAACTCTTCGATAGATGTGCTCGACGGCATAACCTCAATCACAGGAAAAAAACCGGCTTTCGAAAAGATTGATTGCCGGGACAAACAGGATTTAGCCGGTGTTTTCAAAAAATATTCCGGCATAGAAGCGATAATCCATTTTGCCGCAAGCAAGGCTGTCGGCGAATCGGTCGAAAAACCTTTGCTGTATTACAGAAACAATCTGGTTTCGGTTCTGAATATTCTCGAACTGATGGGAGAACAGAATGCTTGCAGTCTGGTTTTTTCTTCGTCATGCACCGTTTACGGACAACCGGATGTATTGCCCGTTACGGAAGACGCTCCCATAAAACCGGCAACTTCGCCGTACGGTAATACTAAACAGATTGCCGAGGAGATAATAAGGGACGCAATACATGCCGACAAACGCCTGAAATGTATTGCTCTAAGATATTTCAACCCTGTCGGCGCACATCCTTCCGCCGCAATCGGCGAACTGCCGAACGGCGTGCCGAACAACCTGATTCCTTTTGTCACTCAGACTGCAATCGGAATACGGGATTGTCTGCGGGTTTTCGGCAACGATTACGATACTCCCGACGGCTCGGCTATCCGCGATTATATCTGGGTGACGGATTTGGCTAAAGCCCATGTTATTGCCGTAGAACGTCTTCTTGCTAATAAAAACAAAAAAGGAATAGAATTTTTTAATCTGGGAACAGGCAAAGGATTGTCGGTGCTGGAAATACTCGAAGTATTCGAACAGGTTACGGGCGTGGAAATCAATAGACAAATCGTTGCCCGTCGTGAAGGAGACGTCGAAAAGGTATGGGCCGACCCTACTTTTGCCAATAAGGAACTCGGCTGGAAAGCGGAAACATCTACCGAAAAAATGCTCGAAACAGCATGGAAATGGGAAATCGCTTTAACCGCAAAAAGAAGGTAAACTGCTGTCGTGATGACGCTTGTTGGAAGAATATGGCGCAACTGTCTGAACTGTGATTTTTGTGATTGGTAT
>JAISPE010000113.1 GCA_031275145.1 Prevotellaceae bacterium
GATGCATCCCTAACGGGATGCCATAATTGATACCTTTATTTATTGAAGACTCCAAAGCATAACCAGCCATACCGGCACAAATCAATAAACTGAAATAAGTTGCTATAGAATCAATAGACAGCATCTGTCCCTGATCTATCAGCAAAACAAGTTCGGAGATATTATGTATAAACACATCAATATCCTGAATCATAACAATAAGTACTATTCCCAATAAAATACAAATACTCATCAGTATTTTAAGCAAAAACGAAGGACGTGAAGGTAATTGCCTTTTTAATTCTTATCATCATTACGAATATCCGTTTCGTACCGCAACTAAAAGCATAATGACGCCTGTCGGAAGTCCGAAGGACTTCAATATGAAACTTCAGTTCGGCGTAGCCAATAACCCCGAACAAACGCAGTGCAGTTCGGGGATAGCAGCAATCCCCGCCTCAACTCCGAAGAAATTGAACTGCTTCGCAGTTCTGATGATGAGGTAACCAGCAGTGTCCGCAGGTACCATTGCCGTAAGCTAAAGCATACGGTATGGGTGGCACGGGTCGGCGGTCGGAAACAGTTATTTATTTTTTTGAATTAAACCCGTTTAATGGGATACTCAATATATTATACCTTAATAATGAATGCATTTTTTTTTCGTTTGTCGGGACAATTATCTTCAACTGATTGGAAACAGTTTTAATTTTCAATATTTTCCCCTCGTTCATCGGTTCGCCGTCGATGTGGATATAACCGGCCTTTTCTCTTTCGACCGTAACTTCTTTTACTCTGTAAATCTCTATATTTCTTGAATTGTACAAGCTTTTTGTAAACACGCGTAAGCCGATAATCGGAGCTATGACAAACGAAAACGGGGAAACGATTACCAGATCGATCAGGCCGTCGTTCAGATTGGCATCAGGCGCTATATAAGCATTATAGCCCCACTGCGAGGCGTTTGCAAAAGTAACCATAAACGCGCGGCGGGAAAAAGTTTTACCGTCAATTGTAATTTTATAGTTTTGAGGTGAATAATGAATATATTCCATAAATGAAGCCTGAGCGTATGAGACAAATCCCCGTCTGCCGATTCGGGAGAACCGCTGTCCCACCTGAGCGTCGAATCCGCTTCCTGCCGTGCAGAAGAACGGTTTATCATTTAATATTCCATAGTCGGAAGATATTATTTTTCCGGTCTGAGCAATCTGATTCGCTTTTTGGTAGTTAAGAGATATTTTGATATGACGGGCAAAACCGTTTCCCGAGCCTAAAGGGATTATTCCCAATGCCGTATCCGTACCTAACAATCCTCTTGCAACCTCGTTGACAGTTCCGTCGCCGCCGACTGCAATAACCCTGTCGAATCCATTGCCGGCAAACTCTTTTGACTGTCGAAAACCGTCATTCATACATTTTGTATAATAAATTTCAAAGACAAATTTGCCTGTGTCCGTCGTTTTACTGATATAGTCTGCTATTGCTTTTTTATCCGTTATTCCCGATACGGGATTTATGATATATGCTATCCTTTCCTTCATTTTCAATTATTAACTGTTTAACTTTTGGTTTATCTGTCAAATTCAAGCCGTTTTGCGCACTGTTTTTCTATGATTTGTCCTTTATCGAAGACAATCGAGCCATTGACCCAGGTCTTTTCAACCGCGGTCGAAAAATTAACTCCCTCGAACGGCGACCATCCGCATTTATACAGTATGTTATTTTCGCATGGCGAATATCCTGCATTCATATCAATGAGCGCTAAATCGGCGTAATAGCCCTCGCGGATATATCCTCTTTTGCGAATATCGAAAAGCCGTGCCGGAGCATGACACATCCTGTCCACAATGTCGAATAAAGAGAAAACGCCCTGCAAATGCATTTCCAGCATGGCTGAAAGCGAATGCTGTATAAGCGGTAATCCGGAAGGCGCTCCGAAATATTTTTTTTGTTTTTCGCTCGCAGTATGCGGTGCGTGGTCGGTTGCAACGACTGTGATTTTTCCGTTTTTTACCGCTGCTCTCAAAGCATCTCTGTCGTTTGCCGATTTTATTGCGGGATTGCATTTTATCCTGTTTCCCAGAGATTGATAATCCGCATCGCTGAACCACAGATGATGCACGCATGCTTCGGCTGTTATTTTAGGAAGACGGAGTTCGGAACTGTTTTCAAAAAGATCCAATTCTTTTGCGGTTGAAAGATGGAGAACATGCAGTTTCGTATTGTGTTTGACGGCAAGTTCCACTGCTTTGGCAGATGACCTGTAACAGGCTTCGGCGCTTCTTATTTCAGGATGACAGGACGTTTGAATATCTTCTCCGAATTTCTGTCTGTATGACGCGGTATTTTGTCTTACAGTATTTTCGTCCTCACAGTGAACGGCTACGATGACGGGCGATTCCGAAAATATTGCGCTCAAAGCATCTTCACTGTCCACAAGCATGTTGCCTGTCGACGATCCCATGAAAACTTTTATTCCGCATACGGCTTTCGGGTCGATTTTTCTTATTTCGTCGATATTGTCATTCGATGCGCCAAGATAGAACGAATAATTTATCAGAGAATTACGGCTTGCCGTATTATATTTTTCGTCTAACAGTCCGGCATTTAGCGTTGGCGGCGAAGTATTCGGCATATCCATAAACGAGGTCACTCCTCCTGCCGCTGCAGCTCTGCTTTCGGAAAATATGTCGCCTTTATACGTCAGGCCGGGATCTCTGAAATGTACCTGGTCGTCAATTATTCCGGGCATCAGCAATTTATTTCTGGCATCTACGGTATGAAATGTCTCTGCCGGAACATCAACAGTATCGCTGTCTTTGCTGAAAATCTTTTTTATTATCTCATTTTCAATCCAGACATTTCCTTCAAAAATTTTCCCTTCATTCAGTATATTAGCGTTTTTTATTATCGTATTCATCCTTTTATTTCTAATAATCCCGTAAC
>JAISPE010000156.1 GCA_031275145.1 Prevotellaceae bacterium
ATCTGTCGGGAACTGTCGAGGAACTGACTGAAACCAACAAATATCTGTCGGGAACTGTCGAAGAACAGGATAAAACTATCAAAAATCTGTCGGGAGCTGTCGAAGAACAGGATAAAACTATCAAAGAACAGGATAAAACTATCAAGAATCTGTCGGGAGCTGTCGAAGAACAGGATAAAACTATTGAAGAACAGGATAAAACTATCAAAGATTTGTCGGGAGCTGTCGAAGAACTGACTAAAAAGATGGCAAATTTGGAGCGTCTTTTTAGGGACCGATAATAATTAATGAATAATTAAGAATCAAATAAGGTATGTAATTCATTGAAATTCTGCCAGGAAGGAGTTTTATCGTACACCCTGTCAAATAATGCACCCGTTTTCGCATTAGAATTGCATCGACTATATTTGCAAAGTATTATAAACGGATTATAATTTGACAAATACATGGTTAAAAAAATATTACGGACAGTGTACAGACATATCGGGACAGAGCCTGCGGGGATTTTCCTCTGCAATTTTGCGATAATGTCGGTTATTTACTGTCTGTGCCGGATTATTTTCTTTCTGGCGAATAAAAGTTATTTCCCCGACATGACATTCGGTCATTTTATCACACTGTTAAAGAGTGGCGTCCAGTTCGATATCTCAGCGCTGGCATACATCAACTCGCTGTATCTGTTTATGCAGATTATCCCGTTCAGGTTCAGGTATAACAGGATTTATCAAAACATCGCAAAATGGATTTTCGTTGTGACAAACAGCATTGCCGTCATTGCCAACTGCGTTGATACTGTTTACTTTCGTTTCACTAACCGGCGCACGACAAATACCGTTTTTTCCGAATTTCAAAACGAAAACAATATTCTGCAAATCGTTATCCACGGAATATTCGAATACTGGTATATCAGTCTGCTTGTCATTGCGCTCACTGTCGGCATATACAAACTGTACCGTTTCCCCAAAATCGCCGGGAAACAGAAGTTTACGCTCAGGCGGGGAATCATTTTCTATTCGGCGCACACGCTGCTGATGTGCGGTTTCATCTATGCCACAGTTATCGGGATGCGCGGAGGAGCAGGAGCCGGAACCCGTCCCATAACACTCAGCAATGCAAATCAGTATGTCAATAAAAGCGATGAAACCGCCATTGTTCTCAACACTCCTTTCTGCATCATCAGGACTTTGGGAAAACAGATATACGTAAACCCGAAATATTTTGACAGTGAAGACCGGATGGCCGGAATTTATTCCCCGGAACATCACCCGCATCCGGACGGAGAATTTAAACCGCTGAACGTTGTAATCTTCATCCTCGAAAGTTTCGGGAAAGAATATTCCGGATTTTTCAACAAACATCTGGATAACGGGACATACGCGGGCTACACTCCGTTTCTGGATTCCCTGTATGCCGAAGGACTTACCTTTACATATTCGTACAGCAACGGACGCAAATCCATAGACGCCATGCCCTCGATACTCTCAAGCATCCCGATGTTTATTGAGCCATACATTCTTACGCCCTATTCGACCAACGAAATCAGCGGGATTGCCTCCGTTTTGAAGGAAAAAGGATATTACTCGGCATTTTTTCATGGAGCGCCCAACGGCTCAATGGGTTTTCAGGCGTACGCCAAAAGCGCCGGCTTCGACGATTATTTCGGGTTAAGCGAGTACGGCAACAAAAATCTGGACGGCATGTGGGCTGTCTGGGACGAAGAGTTTCTGCAATTTTATGCCACGAAAATGGGAGAATTGAGGCAACCGTTCGTAACCTCGGTTTTCACAGCCACTTCGCATCACCCGTTCCGTATTCCGCAACGGTACGAAGGCAAATTTCCCGAAGGCGATCAGCCCATTCACAAATGCGTGGGATATACGGATTATGCATTGCGCCAATTCTTTAAAACAATGTCGCAATACGAATGGTACAGCAACACGCTGTTTGTCCTGACAGCCGACCATACCAATCAGACAACTCATAAAGAATATTTTACAGACCTTAACGGCTATTCCGTTCCGATTCTGTTCTATCATCCCGGCAGCGATTTAAAGGGACTGGACACACTGCCCGTACAGCAAATCGACATTATGCCCGCCATTCTGGGCTATCTGAATTATGACAGACCTTATTTCGCTTTCGGTCAGGATATTTTCAATACCGACAGAAAAGATAAATTTGCGGTCAGTTACAATAATCGACTGTATCAGTTCATACAGAATGATTATTTCATGCAGTTCGACGGTCAGGAAATAAAGTCCGTTTACAACTATAAATCAGATATATTTCTGCAAAACAATCTGGTGAGTCCAGAGAGAGAGAGAGAGACGGAACAGCACGGTATGGAAATAAAACTGAAAGCAGTCATTCAACAGTATATTGAACGGATGATTGAAAACAGACTGAAATAGCGTATGAATCCCGAAAATTACGAAATAAATTCCCGGAATAAAAAATAATAAGTATTTTTGCACGTGTCAAAAAAAAGTTTAAATATTATAAATATGAAACTAAGATATTGTTACAGTGTTAATATTTCCCGTTTTTTGTTAAAAAAAACGATTCTTGTTTTATCTGCTATTCTTCCGTTTTCGGGTTTCGCTCAGGACGATTTAGCCAAAACGGTACAGGTTACAAAAGCTTATGATCCGATAATTTTAGACGCCGAAAAAATTGAATTTCCCGTTTCATTCAGCGATACTTTGCTGAACATTAAAGGCAAGTATCAATATTCCATTACTCCGCAGAATATCGCGGCGAGTATTGTTTTGCGTCCCATGCCGGCGGCTAAAATCAGCGAAGATACGTATAAAGATCCTAAATGGTTATATGCCAGATTCGGCGCCGGTTATCCATTACAGTTTCTGGGCGATTTATATCTCCACAATTTGAATCCGGCGGACCTTTCCTACGGTCTGTTTTATAATCACCGTTCAGTCTGGACAAAAATAAACAATCCCAACGGGGAAAATATACCCGTCGACGAAATGAACCATCAGGCGGGAATATATTTCAGAAAAAACTGGGAAACAGTGTCATTCAATATCGACGGAGGATTCAGCGGACATAACGTGCTGTTTTACGGATACAATACCGTCACTGCCAAAAGAGCGGCGGTAGTCCCCGCTAAAGACAGTATCGCTCAGGCGTATACTTCAATATATATCAGCGCCGGCATAAATTCCCACGACACAAAAGAAAGGAAATTCCGCTATCATGCCAATTTACTGTTTGACGCTTTTGGCGATAACGGTAAAAGCAAATTCGACAAAGGACGCATTTTCTCGATGAGCGAAAATAAGCTTGACGCCGACGTTTTACTCGGATACGCTTTCGGCGAAGGAAAACACCTTGTTTCATTAAAAGCCGGCGGAGACCTGTATATGCGCAGTCTTAAATATAATACCGACTTTAACGGTTATTTCGCAAATCCGCTTTTGATATACAGTGATTTGTACAACAATTTATACGGGATATACGGTACGGGTAAAGATATTTCGGACACCAAATACATTTTCAATATTACGCCTTCATATGCCTTTTCGTCGGAAAAAATCGATATCGATCTGGGCGTCAAATACACCGGCTACAAAAAGTCTTACAGTACGAAAGGCAGGATTTATCCGGTAGCCGGCGTACGTTTCAAACTTGCCGACGAATTTGTCCCATACGCGGGAATCAACGGAGAAGTGATGATGAATGATTACAAATCAACGGTATCCGAAAATCCGTTTATCACTCCGGGAATGAACATGGCAATGAATGCAACAGACTGTTCATACATCATTTCGGCCGGCGCAAGGGGAAATATCGAAAATATATTTGCCTACAATGTTTACGGAAAATATTCACTGTTAAAAGATTTTTACTTTTTCGTCAATTCCGGACAGACTTTGCCGGCAGTTTCGCCGGGCGACGAGCCTGTGGCCCTGAGAAATAATTTCGACGCGGTTTACGACGACGTACAGCAACTGAAAGCGGGCGCCGATGTGAAACTCTCGACAGGACCGGTAGAGACGACACTGTCAGCCGCTTACTACGTCTATACATTAGACCGTCTGGCCGCCGCATTTCACAGACCCAAATTTGTTGCCGACCTGAATATCGACATAAAAGCGACAAAGGCTTTGATTTTCAATCTTAATGCACATGTCAGCTCGAAAACTCCATACGCAAGGAGCGCTGCACTCGACGAAATATATTACAACGATGCTTTTATCAATCTGGGCGCGGGAGCGGAATATCTGTTTACCAGAAGTTTTTCAATATTTCTAAATGCCGGTAACATACTGAACAGTACAAACGGAATATGGCAGGGATACAAAATTCCGGGATTGGGCGTGCTGGGCGGAATAACATTAAAATTTTAAACAATTATCGATAATATGGACGGCGACGACAATGCTATTGTCATTTTATTAAAAGAGTTAATAATGGAATGCGACAGAGTGTCGTTGCCCTGTCTGGGGAGTTTTCTGTCGGAATATTCTTCGGCGGCGATATGGGAGGGCAGGATATATCCGCCTTCCAAAACGATTGTTTTCCGACAGAATGAAATCTGGAACGACGAAAAGCTGGAAAACCGTATAGCTCAGACCAACAGTGTGTCGATCGGCATGGCGAAGGAAGAACTTGCTTTCTGGATAGATAATATCTGCGTTCTTCTTGCTACGGGCGAGGAAGTTATGCTGCCGGGACTAGGCCGCCTGTATGTATCAAAACAGGCAAAACTGATGTTCGAACAGGAATCGGACAATCTGTTAATGGAATCTTTCGGACTTGAACCCGTCGATACTCAAACAGTCGAATTTGCGGAAAACGAACTCGACAGCCCCGCCGTACACAAAAAGAAAAAAAAGAAAAAGTCCGGAACTAACGGACTGATAGCAGGAATTATAATAATAGCAATACTGGCCGTCGCCGCTATGCTGGCAATTTTCAGATATATCCTGACAGATAATCAATACTCGCTCATGCCCGAAACACAGGTAGA
>JAISPE010000196.1 GCA_031275145.1 Prevotellaceae bacterium
AAAAAAAATCTGTCAAAAAAGTTTGTCCTGCCAATTTGTCAGTTTTACATGCATGGCAACTGTTTTGCAGTATGCGCGATACTGTTTATTATGAAATTAATAAAAAATGTGAAAAGAAATGAAAGAAAAGAAATGCGAAGAGACAGAACAGGAAGAAATTAGAGAGAGTGACGCCGGCGCTGAGACCGGCGAAAATATTGCTGAAACCCTTTCCGGGGAATGTTCGGAAGACGATAAGGACAGACAACTGACCGTGCTGACTGAAAAATTGGCAGATTTTCAGGACAGATATTTGAGACTTTCGGCAGAATTTGACAATTACCGTAAACGTACGCTGAAAGAAAGATTCGAACTCATAAAAACCGCAGGCGAAGATATTGTGAAAGATTTGCTTCCGGTGATTGACGACTTCGAGCGGGCAATCAGTCTGATGGGTCCGTCCGATTCCGGAGATCCCGTACTTGAAGGAATAAATTTGATCTACAATAAATTCAAATCAATTCTGGAAGCAAAGGGGCTTACAGAAATCAATCCCGTCGGAATGGATTTCGACCCGGATGTTCATGAAGCTATAGCACAAATCAAAGGAACGGATGAACAGGCCGGTAAAATTATCGACGTGACCCAGAAGGGATATTCTCTTAACGGGAAAATCATCCGTCATCCAAAAACAGTAATCGGAGAATAATAACGGACGATGGCAAAAAGAGACTATTACGAAGTATTGGGAGTGTCTAAAACCTCTACTCCCGACGAGATCAAAAAGGCCTACAGACAGATGGCTATAAAGTATCACCCCGACAAAAATCCGGGTAATAAGGATGCTGAAGAAAAATTCAAGGAAGCGGCCGAGGCATACGACGTGCTCAGCAATCCCGACAAAAAAGCGCGTTACGACCAGTTCGGACACAATGCCCCCGGAGGATTCGGCGGCGCAACCGAGTTTAATATGGAAGATATTTTCTCACAGTTCGGAGATATTTTCGGATTCGGCGGCGGCAGGTTTGGAGGATTCAGCGGATTCGGCGGCGGCGGACGGAGAGGAGAACCTGTACGCCGTGGATCGGATGTGCGTATCAGGGTGAAAGTTGATCTCAAAGATATTGCCAACGGTGTCGAAAAAAGATTGAAAGTGCCTGTTCTCGGCCGGTGCGATGCCTGTGGCGGTACGGGAGCAAAAAATCCCTCAAGCATCAGCGTTTGCTCCACGTGTAACGGCAGCGGTCATGTTACCAAAATGGCAAACACGATATTCGGAGCAATGCAAAGCACGACGATATGCCCGCAATGTCACGGCGAAGGCAAGAGGATAACCGAATTTTGCACCGCATGTCATGGCGAAGGCACAGTCAAAAAGGAAGAAAACATTGTCTTCAAAATACCGCCCGGAGTCAGCGAAGGTATGCAGCTGAATGTGTCGGGAAAGGGTAACGCCGCCCGCAGAGGGGGAATTAACGGCGATCTGCTGGTCATGATCAACGAAGAAAAGGACGAAGAACTGATCAGAGATGAAAACGATTTGATTTATTCATTATATATAAGTATCCCGCAGGCAGTTTTGGGATCTACGGTCGAAGTGCCTACGGTCAACGGAAAAGCGAAAATCAAGATTGAGCCGGGAACACAGTCCGGCAAAGTTTTAAGACTGAAGAGCAAGGGCCTTCCGGATATTAACGGTTACGGAATGGGCGATCTGCTGGTTTATATAAACGTGTGGACGCCTCAACAGCTCACAAAAGAAGAAGAAAGACTGATGGAATCTTTTTCGAAATCGGAGAATTTCAAACCCAACCCGTCAAAACAGGACAAGAATTTCTTCGAGCGTCTTAAAAACATGTTTCAGTAGTGTTTGTTTTTAATTTTTAATTCCTGTTTCAGATGCATTTAGGAGACGGAAATATCCGGAAGCTGCTAACCCGATATTCTGTACCGGCAATCATTGCAATGACTGCGTCGTCGCTGTACAACATGACGGACAGTATTTTTATCGGTCACGGAGTAGAGCCCGGTCATCTGGCAATTGCCGGACTGACAGCCACATTTCCGTTTATGAATCTTACGGCGGCTTTCGGCTCTTTAGTGGGGGTGGGCGCATCTACACTGATTTCGATAAAACTTGGACAGAAAGACCATGCGTCGGCAAACAAAGCGCTTGGCAATACTTTAGTTCTTAATATTGTAATAGGCGTTTTGCTTCCCGCTATCTGTTTTCCGTTTTTGAATCCCATACTCGGTTTTTTCGGGGCAAGCGAAAATACTCTCGGTTTTGCCAGAGACTACATGGAAATTATTCTCCTCGGTAATGTCATCACTCATATATATTTCGGACAAAACGCCATATTAAGGTCTTCGGGATTCCCGAACATGTCGATGTATGCGACATTACTGTCCGTTGCCATAAACTGTGTTTTGAATCCGCTGTTCATCTTTTCATTCGGCTGGGGAATCAAGGGAGCTGCATGGGCAACAATTCTCTCACAGTCCATATCCCTGTTTTTCCAAATGAATCATTTCCGTAACAGGAATAATATCATACATTTCAGCAAAGGGATATACCGACTGAAAAAAGAACTTGTCAGAAAAATATTCGCAATAGGGATGTCCCCTTTCATGATGAATATCTGTGCATGCCTGATAGTTATACTGATAGTTCGCGGCATGAGGGAACATGGCGGCGATATTGCAGTCGGCGCTTACGGTATAATAAACCGTATTGTTTTCTTGTTCATTATGATTGTCATGGGCTTTAACCAGGGAATGCAGCCGATCGCAGGATATAATTACGGAGCTCGAAAATATCCGAGAGTTATGGAGGTGACAAAACTCACGATTTTATGCGGGATAGTGGTTACGGCTGCCGGATTTCTTGTGTGCGAAATATTTCCGGAGCTGATGATTAAACTTTTTACTACCCGTCAGGAACTGATTGACGAATCGGTTTACGGGATGAGGATAGTATTTGCCGTTTTTCCTCTTGTCGGGCTTCAAATGGTCGCTTCCAACTTTTTCATGTCGATAGGACTGTCGCAAAAAGCCATCTTTCTTTCGATGACTCGACAGGTACTGTTTCTGATACCCTGCCTGCTTATTCTCCCCCAACATCTGGGAACTCTCGGAATATGGATCAGCTTGCCGGTTTCCGACTTTGTTTCAACAGTCGTTACAATGACTGTCCTGATAAGACAGTTCAGAAAGTTTAAGGCACTCTGAACTCCTTTTTTGACAGAACTCTCTTTTTTGACAGAACTTCTTTTTTGACAGAATTAACATAATTTTCATAATTTACAAAATCTGTTAATTGACTTCGTCGAACTAAAGTTTCTGAAAATTCTGTTAATTATGTCAAAAAAACACTATTTTTGCGGTTGAAAAGAAATATTATACATTAAATAAATCAATCAGTTAAAATGAAAAGAAGAACATTTATAAAAATCTCGTATGGAATTGCCGGACTTATGGCAACGGGAAATGTCCTGGCTCTTCCGGCCGCCGGCAGGCGGAAAGTTATCCGGTTTGGAGTAATAACCGATGTGCATTATGCGGATCGGGACCCAATCGGAACACGCCGTTACAGGCAATCCATAGATAAACTGAACGACGCCATGGACGTTTTCAATCAGAGCAATCTTGATTTTATCATTGAACTTGGCGATCTCAAGGACATGAAAAATTTCGATAAAAATGAGTCATTGGCTTTTCTGGACAAAATCGAAAAAGTCTTTCAAAAGTTTCAGGGTCCGAAATATCATGTACTCGGAAACCATGATATGGATTGTATTTCAAAGTCCGATTTCCTGCAACATACCGTAAATACAGGGAATGCGAACGGGAAAAACTGTTATTCCTTTGTACAGAAAGGCGTCAAGTTCATTGTTTTGGACGCCAATTACAACGCAGACGGTTCGGATTACGATCAGGGAAAATTCGACTGGACAAAGGCTTATGTATCCGAACCCCAAAAAACATGGCTGGGAAAAGAACTGGACAGCAAGTATCCCGCAGTCGTGTTTGTCCACCAGCTGCTTGATTCATTCTCGGGAGTGGAGAAAGAACTCTACGTTGCGAATGCGCCGGAAGTGGTGGAGATACTGGAACGTCGCAACAATGTCCTTGCCGTTTTTCAGGGACATCATCATGGAGGGCATTACGGCTTCCGTAACGGTATTCACTATTTCACAATGAAAGGGGCAATTGAAGGTCCGTACCCCGAAAACAACCAGTTTGCGGTAATAGAAATCGACAGATCCGGCCAACAGTTTGAACAGAAGCTGTATCACGGAAAAAACAGTCCGCATGACATGCGTACGGATATTTTCGGCAAACAGTCCTGATAGCAGGATTTTCGGTTTGGTAC
>JAISPE010000210.1 GCA_031275145.1 Prevotellaceae bacterium
TACTTCTGCAAAGCATGTTCCCGTAACCAAACCCACATAACCTGTTCCTACAATAGCTATTTTCATAAATATTAAATTATTAACAATTAATAAAAAACGCAAAAGTAATAAAAAAACTGGCTAAATCTTTTTTATCATTTTTTTACCACAAAGGCACAAAGAGCACAAAGGGTTGACGCACGACAGTTCTTTGTGAAACCTTTGTGGTAAAAAAATAAGCGTCATCACACTTTCAGCTGCGGTACAAACCGGATATTTTCAATGACGAAAAGTCGGGAAACAGTTTGAAAGCTCACAATGCTCGTTCGTTTGATGCATAACCGGGTTTATATAACCCTTTATCTTTAATTGTCAGTCCGATTTATTAACAGTACAGATTTCATGTTATCAATATTTTAAGTATGGATGACTGCGTTGAAGGACAAAAAAAATTTTCACTGTAAAAGTATTGTTGTATTTTTGCGCTGAAACATGCATAAAATTATATGTTTGAATATGTAAAAAAAATAATGAGGGCCAAATGTCTTAAAAACGCTTTGGTTCGCGCCGGGAAGAGGAAGGAGTATGCGCATAATTTTGAAACAGCTAAAACTATGGGAGTTATCTATCCGTTCAACATCAGTATGGACGTCGTTCTGAGCGTTCTGAACAGGATTGCAAAACAATATGATATTGAACTGGTTTTCATGATATATTTTCCACAGGACAAGCTGCCCGAAGGGATTGGAGAAAATTCTCCGTCGCGGATTGTTTTTTCCAATAACGAATGTAACTGGTTCGGCAAACCCGAAACCGCCGGTATCAACAGTTTTATTAATACTGAATTTGATATTTTCATTGATTTGTCATCCAGACAGTGGTTTCCGTTACAGTACATTGCGATTTCCTCTCATGCCCTGTTCAAAATAGGACGGATAAACGGAACGGACAGTCCGTACAGCCTTGTATTGCTGGGCAGCGAAAGCGAGGAAAGGTTTATTAAAGATTTAGAAACATATCTGTATAAAATTAAATAAGATGAACAGAATTTCAGGTATGGGAGTAGCCTTGATAACTCCCTTTAAAAAAGACAGATCAATTGATTTTGATGCGCTGGCAAGAATCATAGAATATGTAACAGCCAACGGCGCCGATTTTCTTGTAGCTTTGGGAACGACGGCGGAAAATCCAACTCTGAATGCACAGGAGAAAAAAGATATTGTCAGGTTTGTTTCCGAGAAAAACAGCAGGAAACTGCCTCTGGTTGTCGGTGTCGGAGGAAACAATACAGAGGATGTTGTGAGAAATGTCGCCGGTCTGTGCGGGGAAGCCGATGCGGTGCTGAGCGTTACTCCGTACTATAACAAGCCTTCGCAAAAAGGGCTGCTCGAACACTTTACGGCCATTGCCGACGCATCTCCGAAACCCGTTATACTCTACAATGTTCCCGGACGGACGGGCGTCAATATGACTGCCGACACCTGTCTTAAACTTGCCGAACACCGTAATATTGTCGCCGTCAAGGAAGCATCGGGCAATTTGAATCAGTCGGGATATATTCTTAGAGGCCGTCCCGACGACTTTTCGGTGCTGTCCGGAGATGACGGACTGACTTTGATGCAGATAGCGATGGGTTTCGACGGAGTGATATCCGTTGCCGGAAACGCTTTTCCCGAAGAATTTGGAAGACTTGTGCATCTGGCGCTGGCGGGAAATTATACCGAAGCAAGGCTGATTCATCTGCAAATGCTGGAAATCGTGGATCTTTTGTTTGCCGAAGGCAATCCCGCGGGAGTTAAAACAGCTTTAACCGTCAAAGGTCTTATTGAAAACGAATTGAGACTGCCTTTGGTCAGGGGAAGCGAAGTTTTATACGAAAAACTCAAAAAACAAATCTGATTATAACTGTCAAATGAATATAGAAGACGATATTCTGATTCAAAAATATGAGATGCTTTTGTATAACAAGGAGCTGATATATTTTGACGCCGAAGAGTTTGAGGTAATCATATCCCACTATGTATCTAACGAAAGATATGCCGATGCGCTGGAAGCTCTGATACACGCGGAACTCTGCCATCCGGAAGATCTTGAGCTGGCGCTTCACAAAATCAGGATAATGATGTATCTGGACAATCACGACAGAGCGTTCGAACTGCTGCTGGCTCTGGAAAATAAAGCGTGTGATTTCTTTGAAATAAATCTCTATAAGGGACATATCTATACGATAAATGACGAGATAGAGAATGCAGTCAGGGAATTTGAGCTTGTCTTTGAGAAAAATCCCGATCTTGGCATGGAAGATCTGCAATATATCCCCGAAGTGTTGATAGAACAGAAATATTTCGAAGAAGCTCTCATTTTTTTGCACAGACTGATTGATTCCGGCAAGACCTGCGCAAAAATATTTTTCAATACCGGATTCTGTTACGACCAGCTTTCCAACGTCGAAGAAGCGGAAAAATATTACGAAAAATCGCTGGATGAAGATCCTTTCAACGAAAAAACATGGGTGTCTCTGGGCGTTATGCATCACAATGCCAACAATACGGATAAAGCTGTGGAAGCTTTCGACTATGCCCTTTCCATAAACAGTAAAAGTATCGCATCTCTGTGTAAAACTATCGTTTTGATGGAATCGGGCAAATGCGATAAAGCGGTCGAAACTATTCTGGAGGTACTTGACGAATTGCCAGGCGACGCCAACGCACTGTGCAATCTCGGAGAATGTTACGAGAACGAAGACAATCAGGAAGAAGCCGAACAGTGCTATATCAAAGCCATCGGAGAAAATTCCGATTTTGTCATGCCATTCTGGAATTTAAGCAAGTTACTGTATGCGCAGGGCAATATCGAAGCTGCGATTCGATTTATTGACAAAGCAATTGCAATAGAACCCGATAACGAAGATTTTCTTTATTTCAGAGGCCAGTGTTTCATCAGTCTCAGCCGCAACAAAAACATGCTGGAAACCGTATTGCACAATCCGGCTATAATCAGGGAACTTAACCCGGAAAAGTTTCAGGATTCGGAATTTATCAACAAGCATAAAAAGGCTGTCTTTTTCTATAATATCGGAGAGGTGGAAGACTGCTGTAAATATCTGCTCGAATCGCTTATGATTAACAGCGAAGCGCTTGAACTGTTTTTCAAGGCTTTTCCAAAAGCGAAAGACGATGCTTACATAATAAACTATTTCGGGAAATATCTTAAATAATATTGACCGGTTATAAATACTTTAGAACAGTTGAATAATATTGAAATGATTAAAACAAAAAACTGCGGATTATGAAACGGCAAATGAAAGATTATATACTTATAATTTTCAAAGGAATAAGTATGGGAGCGGCAGATGTGATTCCGGGTGTTTCGGGAGGAACGATTGCTTTTATAACAGGCATTTACGAAGAATTGCTGTCTTCGATAAAGAATCTGCCGGCCGCATGTAAAACTTTAATATCAGGTAAATTCAATGCCGGACTTTTCTGGAAGGAGGTCAATGGCAATTTCCTGACTGCTTTATTGCTTGGCATAGGAATAAGCATCTTCTCGCTTGCAAAACTGATGACTTATTTACTTAAAGATCATCCTGTACCGGTATGGTCGTTCTTTTTCGGACTGATACTCGCTTCGGTGTGCTTTGTGCTGAAAGACATAAAGAAATGGAAACCGCCATACTTCGTTTCACTGATTGCGGGAATCGTTGCCGGTTATCTGATTACAGTAATCAGCCCGTCGGAAACGCCTGACAGTTTATGGTTTATATTCCTGTCGGGAGCGATTGCCATCTGTGCCATGATTTTACCCGGCATATCCGGAAGTTTCATCCTGCTTTTGCTGGGAAAATACGCATACATACTTGCGGCTTTAGACAGGCTTGATATTCCTGTGCTGGCGGTATTTGCGGCAGGTGCGGTAATCGGGATAATATCTTTTTCACATTTCCTTTCATGGCTGTTGAAAAGATATAAATTCCTGACAGTTGCTTTTCTTGCCGGCATAATGCTCGGTTCGCTCAACAAAGTATGGCCATGGAAACAGGTTCTGGAGTCGACAACAAACTCGCACGGAAAAATAATCCCGCTTGTGGAAAAAAACATTTTGCCGGATATATGCGGCGAACTTCTGTATGCCTTTGCGATAATGTTTGCCGGCGGATTAATCATCTTCGTAACGGATTTGGTGGCGACACGTTTGAAAAAAAACAGTAATTAATCTGAAAAAATTGAATATATGAGTTTTGACAGGATACGTACAGCAATTTGTTCTTATGGTTATTCTACAAAAATATTCCATGAGCCTTATATTGCAATGTTGCCCGAATATTTTGATTTGCGGGCTTTTGTGGAACGGAACGGCAACAGTTC
>JAISPE010000226.1 GCA_031275145.1 Prevotellaceae bacterium
TGCGGTAAAAAAGTGATAGGGCAGCGTCTGAAAAATGAAGAAAATTCCCCCAAAAACAAAAGAGATTTACAGGTTTTGCAAATCTCTTTGTTTTCGAATAGCGCGATCCGGGATTGAACCGGAGACCTCATGATTATGAATCATGCGCTCTAACCTACTGAGCTACCGCGCCAACATGCAACGAATAATCATTTATTGCGGGCACAAAGGTACACCTTTTTCTGAAAATACAAAACCGTCAAGCGAATGTATTTTTACAGATGTGATTTTCATGCTATAATCTTTTCAAATTCTTTCATACAGCCGACTAAAGTTTCCACACTTTCCAGAGGTAAAGCGTTATAGAGCGAAGCCCTGAATCCTCCGACCGAACGGTGTCCCTTGATACCTGTAATGCCGTATTTTTTGGACAGTTCCATGAAATCGCCGTCTTTTCCTGCATATTTTTCATTGAGTACGAAACAGACATTCATTATCGAACGGTTTTCTACGGCAGTCGTTCCTCTGAATACCGGATTTCTGTCAATTTCATTATACAGACAGTCGGCTTTTGCTCTGTTTCTTTTCTCAATTTCTGCTACACCTCCGATACTTTTCAGCCATTTCAGCGTTTCTTTCATCATAAAAATGGGAATAACGGGAGGCGTATTGTACATTGACTTGTTTTTGATATGAACTCTGTAATCGAAGAACGCAGGAATACTGCGCGATACCTTGCCTAATACATCCTGTCTGATTATGACGAAAGCCAGGCCGGCTGTTCCCGCATTTTTCTGAGCTCCGCCGTATATCATGGCATATTTTGATACATCTATCGGACGGCTGAGTATGTCCGACGACATGTCCGACACCATATTTACGGGAGAATCCGGGTCTGTGCGTATTTCCGTTCCGAATATGGTATTATTGGAGGTAAAGTGGAAATAATCCGCGTCTGCCGGTATTTCGTATTTCGGTATTACGGAATAGTTTGAATCCTTTCCGGAAGCAACGACCTGTACTTCTCCGAAGTATTTTGCCGCCTCGATTGCCTTTGTTGCCCATACGCCTGTGTCGAGATATGCCGCTTTGGTTTGCAGCAGATTGTACGGCAACATAAGGAACTGCTGGCTTGCGCCTCCATGCAAAAACAGCACCTCGTATCCGTCGGGAATAGACAGTAATTCTTTCCAGAGCGTGCGGCACTCGTCCATGGCTTCGTCCCAGCCTGCGGAACGGTGCGATATTTCGGCAATGGAAAGGCCGGAATTATTAAAATCCTTCAACGCTTCAACAGTTGCGTCGATGGCCTGTTTTGGTAAGATCGATGGACCTGCGTTAAAATTATGTTTCATATAATGAATTTATTTATTTATATTATTTTACAATTGTTAATATTCTGTTTGCGATTTCCCTGGCTGCATCGGGCATGGCAAGCGCCGATATATTGTCGCTCAGCTGGCCGGTAAGCGATTTGTTACCGAGCAGTTCGATTGCCGTTGCAGTCAGTCTGTCTTTTGCGTCTTTGTCTTCAATCATTATTGCAGCATTTTTATTTACCAGAGCCATAGCGTTTTTTGTCTGATGATCTTCGGCAACGTTGGGCGAAGGAATCAGAATTGCCGGTTTTCCTGCTATGCACAGTTCCGATACTGTTCCTGCTCCCGCCCTCGAAACTATTATATCCGCAGCGGAATATGCATAATTCATTTTATAGATAAAATCAAAGACTTTCACCTGTGTTTTTCCTTCGGCAAGTTTCGATGCCTCAGTGAAAAAATGTTTCCCCGTTTGCCATACGAGCTGGATACCGTTTTTCTCAAATTCGTGCAGACTGCCGGCTATGCTTTCGTTGACTGTACGTGCGCCCAAACTTCCGCCAAGCGACAGGATTACCGGCTTATCGGCGTCGAAACCGAAAAATTTCAGCGCTTCGTCCCTTATCCCGTCCAGCCCGAATAAATCCTGTCTCACCGGATTGCCGGCATAATGTATTTTTTCTTTCGGGAAAAAACGTTCCATCCCCTGATATGCAACGCATACGGCATCGGCTTTTTTCGCCAGAAGTTTATTCGTCAAACCTGCATAGGAGTTCTGTTCCTGAATCAGGGTCGGGATTCCCATTCGCTGTGCCTTCCAGAGTACGGGTGCGCTCGCATATCCGCCGACGCCCACAACAATATCGGGCTTAAAATCTTTGATTATTTCTGCCGCTCTGTTCAGGCTTTTGAACAGTTTGAACGGAAGAGCGAGATTCTTGAAGGTCAAACTTCTTTGCAGTCCGGCAACCGGAAGGCCGACAATATTGTAACCGGCTGCGGGAACTTTTTCCATTTCCATACGTCCTTCCGCGCCTGCAAAAAGTATTTCCGTACTGCTGTCTGTTTCTTTCAAAGCATTGGCAATAGAAATCGCCGGAAATATGTGTCCGCCTGTCCCTCCTCCGCTTATGATAACCTTCATCTACTATAAAAATTAATTTTAAAATTCGGGCGCAAAATTACTATAATTTTTTTTAACCGGAGCATCTTTAAAAACTGTTTCGCAAAAGACGGTTTATCGACGTTTTTTCAGACCTGGACAGACGCCGTATTATTTAGGATACGTGAGTATGTATTTGTGTACCTTTTCATCTATACTCGAATGTTTTAGCATATCCGATGCCTCGAAAATATCCAGAAGTCTTCCGTCATTGTATTTTATAAGAATTGACTGTTTATTCGGAGAATATGCCGTATTGCTTACGATTTTGGAAATGACAAAATAGTCGGTTTCTTCATTGGTCAATCCGAACTGACGTTTGACTGCATCTCTTTTTTCTTCTATCATATTTTCGGGAAGAGGTGTTACACTCAACTCTGTACGTGGCAGAGTACGGTATATTAACATTCTGCATAAGCGGGAAAGGATTTTGTCCGGATGAGAAGTCCAAACCATGGCGGCGCTTTCGATATCCCCGTCGCACAGCATGGCAAAATGATCGAGAACTTCCGTATTTTCGGGAGTAAAAACACTTTTGTCCACAGAGTTGTTAAGGAAGAACGATAAGGAAGGGGAAGCGAACAGTTT
>JAISPE010000250.1 GCA_031275145.1 Prevotellaceae bacterium
ATTTCCCGATACAGAATTTCCCGAAAATATTTCCAAGAATTTCATCCGTAGAAATTTCGCCGGTAATTTCGCCCAGGAATCTCATACACTCGCGAATATCCTGAGTAAGGAGGTCGGTCGGGATATTTGCGGACAGTCCGTTTTCGACGCGGAGTATAGCCTGCCGGGCATTTTTCAGAGCTTCGAAATGTCGCACGCTGGTGACGGTTACATCCCGAGCGTTTGTTTCCGGCAGATTGCCTGCTTCGAGAAGAATGTTTTCGAGCCGGTCAATATTGGTTTGACAGCGTGCGGAAATAAACAGTCTGTCGCGGATTGAATCCGCTAACAAAGCTGTTTTGCGGGATACATCTTCGGGATTTGCGCAGTCGAGTTTGTTGAAGACAAGGATAAGTTTTTTGTTCGATGTTAAGGGAAGAATCTTTTCGGCAAGCTTTTCGATATACGGTTCTTCCGATTTTACATCGACAAGCCAGAGTACGATACTTGCCTCGTCGATTTTCCGGAACGTCCGTTCGATACCGGCATTTTCGATAACATCTCCGGTTTCGCGTATGCCGGCAGTATCGATAAATCTGAACTGTATGCCTTTGATATTTACCGTATCTTCGATAACGTCGCGGGTTGTGCCGTGAATTTCCGAAACAATCGCCTTTTCGTCGTGCAGCAGCAGGTTCAACAGCGTGGATTTTCCGGTATTTGTTTCTCCCACAATGGCAACGGGGACGCCGTTTTTGATTGCATTGCCGGCGTCGAACGATTCGACAAGTTTTTCTATCGTACCGGAAATGCGGGCAACGAGTTCGGACAGTTTACTCCGGTCGGCAAATTCGACATCTTCTTCGGAAAAATCGAGTTCCAGTTCAATCAGGGAAACGAAATCAAGCAGTCCGGCTCGCAGCTCGCTCAGTTTCTTGCTGAACCCGCCCCTCATCTGGTTCATGGCGATTTTGTGAGCCGCGGCCGAAGATGAAGCAATCAGGTCGGCAACGGCTTCGGCCTGTGACAAATCCATTTTCCCGTTCAGGAAAGCGCGCCGAGTAAATTCGCCCGGTCCGGCTAAGCGGCAACCGTTTTCAATCAGCAACGCAAGTATTTTCTGCACAATATAACGGGAGCCATGACAGTTGATCTCCACCACATCTTCGCCGGTATAGGAAGCGGGCGACCGGAAAATCACAGCTAAAACCTCGTCGATGAGTTCGTTCCCGTACACGATATTACCCAGACGCATTCTACCCGAAACCGATTCGCTGAAATTCCCTTTTTTGACGGTAAAGATTTTGGAAACAATCTCTACAGACCTTTGCCCCGACACTCTTATGCAGGCAATCGCAGCAGTCCCGCCGGCTGTGGCAAGCGCTGCAATCGTATCATCATTCAAACTGTACATCATTTATCAACCTTTTTCCGACATAATTTTTTTTTGACATATTTTTTGACATAATTAACAGAATTTTCATAATTTACAAAATCTGTTAATTCTGAAAATTGACTTCGTCGAGCTAAAGGTTCTGTCAAAAAAATATTGTAAGTCATATCCTTTTCAATACCTTTACTAATATACTGCAAGCCTCGTCGATTTGGGAACCGTCGATAATCAGGGGCGGCGCTATACGGAACGAAGAATTGTTGAAGAGAAACCAGTCGGTAGCAATACCGTTTTCGTATGCAAGCCGTATAAATTTCGACAGCCGTTCCGGTTTTCCGAGTTCCACCGCCATCAGCAGACCGTCGCCTCTTATGTCTTCGATATCCGAATTTTCGAGATGTTTCCGAAAAAGACGGGCTTTGTTTTCCACTGTCGGTATCAGATTTCCGGACAGAATGACATCCAGCGCCGCCATTCCGGCAGCGCACGATACCGGATGCCCGCCGAAAGTCGTTATATGTCCGAGCGCCGGATTTGTTTGCAGGGAATCCATAATCGTTTTCGACGAAATGAACGCGCCCAGCGGCATCCCGCCTCCCAGACTTTTCGCTACAGCAAGTATGTCGGGCACAACTCCGTATTTCTCGAAAGCAAACAGTTTCCCCAGACGTCCGAAACCTGTCTGCACCTCGTCGAATATCAGCAATGCGCCTGTCTGCGAACATCTCTGCCGTAACGACCGTAAAAAACCTTCTTCCGGAACGATTGCGCCGGCTTCGCCCTGCAACGGCTCGACTATGACGCAGGCCGTTCGTTCGCTTATCTGCGACAGATGATCGAAACTGTTGAAATCCAACAGCCGTACCTCCGGAAGCAGGGGACGGAAAGCGTTACGGAAACATTCATCGCTTGTAAGGCTTAAAACTCCGTATGTGCTGCCATGATACGCATTGCGAAACCCGATGATTTCCTGCCGGCCGGTATAACGTTTTGCCAGCTTTACCGCTCCCTCGTTTGCCTCGCTTCCCGAATTGACAAAATATACATTCGACAGGTTTTCAGGTAAAAGCGACACGAGTTTTGCCGCGTATAAAGCCTGAGGCGACTGTATATATTCCCCGTAAACCATTAAATGCATATATTTTGAGGCCTGCTCACAAACGGCTCTGACCACATCGGGATGACAGTGACCGGCATTGCTTACGGAAACGCCCGCAATCAGGTCGATATAGCGTTTGCCGTCAGGACCGTACATATACACTCCTTCGGCGCGGTCTATCTCGATACCGAAAGGGGCAGGCGAAGTCTGTGCCTGGCATGTTAAAAACAAATGACGTAAATTCATTCCAAATTCAACCGTTTATTATAAACATTATGCGGATTATTGAAACTATTGCAGATAAGACTATTGATTGTGCCGCCTTTTGCCTTTTGCCCTGTGACGACAGCGCGATGTAAAATATAAACCCGCCTATTATCGGCACAAAACCGTTAGCCACGATTATTCCGATTATATCTTTAAACGACAGCGTTTCCCGTTCGGATTCGGACTCTTTTTCCCGCTGTCTTTCATATTCGTATGAGCGGCGGGGCTCTGTCTTTTTATATTCCGGAATATGCTTTTCGTTTGATTCGAATCCGGTATGGGGAGTGTCAGTATCTGCACCGGATACCTCCTGTTCGTAATTTATTTTACGCTGTGGTTTGGGAGAAGTCTGCGCTGTTTGCGAACTTTTGAATATATTCCTGTTTTTCCTGTTGATGTAAGCGCCCGGATTTGCATCTTTCCGTAGCCGGGATTCGCCGGAATCTTTATTGTAAGCCATATCTTATTTTTTTAATTCACTGTCAATAACTTTTTTCATCGCGTCGAACTCTTTTCTGTCAAACAGACGGGTTTGGAAAATTATTTTACCCGACCTGTCTATTATGACATTACGTGTTACTCCCGCGTTTTTCCCTGCATATTTATGAAAGCTTTCGCCCGACTTGTCCGGCACAACAGGATAGCTTATCTTTGTTTTCGAGACAAGAGACCGGATTTTATCGAAATCTTCCTTATATGCTACGCCAAGCAGTACAAAATCGTCCCGATTCTTATATTTCTGCCATATATCCGATTCGATATAAGGCATTTCTTTGATGCAGACGCCGCACCAGCTTGCCGTAAACTGCACCATCACGATCTTTCCGCGAAAAGAACTCAAATTCTTTATTGTGCCGTCTTCATACTGTATTTCAAAATCGGGAGCTGTGTCGCCCGCTTTTACAATATATCCTCTGTCGTCCTGAGCGGCTGCTCTAAAAAAAGATGAAACCAAAAGCAGCGTTATACAGTATTCTATCACTTTTTTCATGTCGAAAATTTTATATAATTAATTATTCAACTGTCATATAACAAATCTTTTCATGCCATGTTGATATAACAAAAACCGGCGAAAGTTACGAAAAATATTTGTTGTGGCTAAATCTTATTCTGAGAGGCTATAAAAAAAAGATTATACGATTTTTGATTGACAGGTTCAATTGAGAAAAATTAATAATCCAACTCACAGGGATGAGAAATAAATAAGATATAACGGTTAAAAAAACCTCATTTTTACCTGATTTTCCAAACAAAACAACCTCAGTAGCCTGGAAATGTGATATAAACCTCAGACCTCATTAAATCGATGGCATCCGGTTCGGTTTAATGAGGTAATGAGGTTGGTTTGTGTGTGTTACATTATTACTACTGAGGTTGTTCTGTTATTTTGAATTAGGTGGAAATGAGATTTTTTGTCTACGTTTGAAAACCCTGCCCTGCAGGAGAAACTGTTATACTTTATTAATTTTTCTTCACACAGGAAACAGTTGCAAATTTATACAGCGTTTGGTATGTAGGGTCTTATTATTATACATCACGCGGTCAGCTTTTGTGCTATATCAATTTCGTCAAATAGTTGAAAATTCAAAGCCAATACAGTCTCTAAATCCTTATTGCATTTTCCATTAATATTATCGAAAAAACT
>JAISPE010000307.1 GCA_031275145.1 Prevotellaceae bacterium
GATGCATTGACTTCGTCGAACTAAAGTTTCCTAACGGAATGCTTTTTGTTGCAGCCTTTTGTGGTTTAAATTGACGACATTGAGCTAAAGCATACGGTATGGGCGGCACGGGTCGGCGATCGGGAACAGTTATTTATTTTTTTGAATTAAACCCGTTTAATGGGGTACTCATAACTCATCACTCAGAGTATTCTTTTTATCCCGTTAGCGTTTTTCATCAACTCTTTCAATTTGTCGGAATCTCTGTTTTCGAGGCTGGTTTTAAATTCTTCCAGTTGCCGGATGTAATCGTTGAGTGCAAAAAGGATACTGTCGGCATTCTGGATAAAAATAGGCGTCCATGTGTCGGGAGAACTTTTCGCCAGACGGACTGTCGAGCTGAAACCGCTGCCGGCCATGGTAAAAATACTTTTTTCGTCTTTCTCTATATTCAAAACAGTAGTACCCAAAGCAAAAGAACTTATATGCGAGATATGCGACACGAATGCAATATGTTTGTCGTGGATGTCGGACGACATGTACGAAATATCCATACCTATACTTTTATACATTTGATGGACAACGTTCAGGGCATAATCCGAACTCAGTTCCCTGTCGCAAATGATTGTCTTTTTCCCTTCGAAAAGATTGTCGACGGCTGCTTTTGGCCCCGAAAATTCTGTTCCCGCAATAGGATGGGAAGCGACATATTGCGCACGGCGGGGATGATTCCTGCTGTCCGAGCATATTCCCTTTTTGGTTGACCCCATGTCCACTACAACGGTTTGACCGTTGTTTTCGGAATCTAAAATATCCAATATTTCAATCAGTACCTTTCTCGCCGTATTGACGGGGATACTGAGAATCACTATGTCCGACTTGCATACGGCGTCTTTGAGAGGTAAAACTTCATCGACTATACCCAGCCACATGGCGTCGCTGCGATGAATTTCGTTACTGTCCACTCCCGTGAAATTTGTCCCGAAACCGTTCTTCCTTAATGCCAGAGCGAGAGATCCGCCTATCAAGCCAACTCCTATAACTGTAATTGTCATCTTCCTCTGTTATTTCCGTATGCAGGACAGACTTTGTCCTTATAAAAAATTCTGTTGAAATGCCATGACAGGAATAACTCGTGAGTTCCCATTCTCGAAATGGTAGCCAAATCGCCTGTACCGTAATCGAACGAGTATCCCAGTCTGATTTTTGACGTAATATTGACGCCGGCAAGTACGGCAAACTGTTTATTCAGTCTGTACATTCCGCCAAGCCAAAACCTGTCGTTATACTCATCTCTACTTACACGTTTGAAAAAATAGAATATGAGACCGCCCTCTATCCTGTTGATATTGTCGCGGTACATATACGAAACAGCCGGCTCCATACTTACTTTATCCGTTATATTGAATCTGGAAGAAGCATACGACCAGAAGTTCATGCTGTGAGCAGGGAAAAATGCATTAACCGGCTTTGAGCGCAGCAAATGACGGACAGACGCGCCTATCTTCAAAGGACCTTTAAATTCCAGACCGAAATCAAAATCGGGATTATATTCGTTGACCTTCGAATAGCTGATAACAGGATCATTACTTTGATCGAGCATATCGGGGGAAATGCGGCTGTTTCTGTTCTGCAAATATCCCGACAGGCCTAATGCCAAAGCCGATTTTTCGCCTATACCGATGTAGTATGCGTATGACAGTTTGGCCAGCCATGAACTCAGGTAGCCGATCTTGTCGGTATATACTGCCAGTCCGATGCCCGACCTGGCTTCATCAATATACGTGTCAACGGATACGGCATTGGTAATGGGAGCTCCGTCAGTGCCTGCCCATTGCGCCCGGCTGTGGAAAAATATTCCGGTTGAAAAACTGTTGCCTGTTGCGCCGGGATTATAAATCGATTCATTAAACCATCGCTGCGACAGGTCAAAATCGCTCTGGGCATTAACTGTCCCGTATACACACATAACTACCGGCAATATTAAATATCTCAGATTCATCGTTACTGCAATTATGGCGCAAATATACATCTTTATTTTGAACTGCGGGCATTTATCATTACAACAGGCTTTTTCTCCGCCTCTTCGTCGTTGATGATGTCTGTCCGCAGGTTGAGACCTTCCATGTAATTCATTCTAATAAAAAAGGAAGGACACCTGAGTAAAATACTGACACGCACATTTTGTATTCACATTTATTTGAATTTATATTTCACCAAAACAGGATTTGCATATTCGGGCAATGTATCTATAACCGGTATTAAATCAGGATAATGTTCGCCAATATGTTCTTTATATTGGGGATATTCATCGAATCTGAAATTAGAAATGTCCAGACAGCTTATTAAGAAAGTGTCATTAACGGCTGCTAACGGAGATAATATCGCAATTTTTATCAAATCGTCGGGGTTAAAGACTTTCAGTTCCCTCTTGTTCTTAGTGTATAAAGCAAAGAAAGGGCTTCCCATATTTGTGTTTGTATATGAAAGCAATAATGCCTGTTTCGTTTCGCTCCAGATATCCAGTTCCCTTACATATCCGTCCGACTGTTGCCGGAATGTTTGTAAATCACCTTCCCTGTATGTTTTTTTTACGGATTCGGGCATACTGTATTTTCCAAAATTAAAAACATACCGCACTGAAATATCCCCTTTGGAAGATATTTGATACAGATTGTTGTCTAAGGGCATACAAAATAATATCGTATCGTTGAAAACTTTAAATACTTCCCGTTCCATTTCGTATGGTATGTAAGAATGTGAAGACAGCCATTTATTTTGAACATTCCCGTTTCCGTCGGTTGAAAACAGAAAATAGCGGTCGTCCGGATTAACTGCGCCATTTGCCTGATAGAAAAGATATCCGTTATTAAACGGAACAAATTTGTCTCCCGTCATGTCGCTTTTTATATCAACTTCCTCACAATTATGATTATTATACCTGTATTTCATGATTTTTTGAGGATGTGACTGTGGTAAAATTTTTACTGTTTCCGAATCGTCTACATATATGCTCTCAATATTAGTATATTCGCACGGGCCATTACCTTTTTTATCAATACTGGAAACATATTTACCGGTCGAATCGAAAATCAGGACTTTATCCTGTTGCCCGTCATGAATGTAATATTTGTTATTGCGATAATAAACATGCTTGATATTGCCTATAAGAGATTCATCGTTTGTCTGAAGCGGAATAAATTCAATATGATCAATATATGAAATGATATTTTCACTGTCATATTCAAATCTGCAATTTATTTCTAACGCAGTTGAAAGATTCGGGTCCGAAATCTTCGGCGAGTGACAGGAATAATTGCTGTTCGCAAGTATAAGAATTAAAGACAGTTTTTTTATTGTTTTCATTTTTTAACTTTTTAATTAAAAACTTTTATTTTAAATATTTGCAAAAGTAGTCATTTTATTGAGAATACAGTTCAGCCCTTATTCAGTTATCCATATCCCCGACAATAATGACTGGAGTAAGTTTTCGTCCAGTACACAAGATTATTTATCGGTTAGATACCGGTTCGAATATATGTATTTATACATAGAAATGCGTATTTATAACACATAAAATGGAGCATCATATAAAATTTTATTAAGATATAAATACATTTGTACCAAGTAAATTACTAAAACCGCTTAAAATTATTCCACAGAAAAATTTGTG
>JAISPE010000019.1 GCA_031275145.1 Prevotellaceae bacterium
AAAAAAATCACCCCTTCACGGATGAAGGGGCGACCTCTTTGTATCTGCAAATCGTTTCCTCAACAACGTTGGGATAAAATCACATACAACCTAAAAACATTTTCTCAGAACTTATAAGCGACGCCTATACTGAACAGAGAGATACTGCTTCCTATTTCCGCCATAAATGCGAAATCATTTGTAAACCGGTAACGGGCGCCGATATAGAAATCATAGTCATATTCGCTTATAGCATGAATTCCGTTACCCGAGACAATATCGTAACCGAGAAACAGGCCGGCGTAAGTATCAAGTTTATCAATAAACTGATAATGAAATGCGCCTCTTGCGCCGAGTTTGGTAACAGAATATTTGTACGTGGCAATGTCAACATACTTCACGCCGGCAAAACCCAGTTCCGCTCCTACGCCTATCGACGCTTTTCCATCTATCAGTCCGTCAACTATACCGTATTCACCGGTGAAAGATATTGGAGGAAAAGTATTCCTCCATCCGTTTCCGGTGTATCTGGTATTTACAAATCCCAAACCCGCACTGACAACCTTGTCGCCTTTGGCAAACACTTTATCCTGTGCATAAGAGACCTGCGATAATGCGAAAAACGCAATAATAAAAACAAAAAATTTATTCATCAAAAATATTTAATAATTATAATTTACTACTCTGCTAAAAGCAGTTCCAGTATTTTGACTGCGGCGGTCGATACCGGACTGCCGGGTCCGAATATTGCCGAAGCGCCCGCATCGTAAAGGAATTTATAGTCCTGAGCCGGAATAACTCCGCCCACAATGACTAAAATATCCTCGCGACCGAGTTTTTTCAACTCGTCCAGAATCTGAGGGACAAGAGTTTTATGTCCGGCGGCAAGCGAGGATACACCCACGACATGCACATCGTTTTCGACAGCCTGTTTTGCCGCTTCGGCAGGCGTCTGGAACAGGGGTCCCATATCGACGTCGAAACCTATGTCGGCATAACCTGTTGCCACAACTTTTGCTCCGCGGTCATGACCATCCTGACCTAACTTCGCAATCATAATACGCGGCTGACGCCCTTCCTTTTCAGCAAATTTGGCTGCCATACTGCGTGCTTTTTCAAAATTCGAATCATTTTTCGATTCAGCTGAATATATTCCTGAGTTCATACGTATAACGGCTTGATAACGACCAACTATTTTTTCGCAGGCATCTGAAATTTCGCCTAAGGAAGCCCGTTTTTGAGCGGCGATAACCGCCAGCTCCAGCAGATTCCCCGATTTTGTTTCAACTGCCTTGGTTATAGCCGACAAAGCGGCCTGTACTTCTTCTTCATTACGGTCTGCTCTCAACTGTTGCAGCCGTTTAATCTGGGCTTCGCGCACAGCGGTATTGTCCACATTGAGAATGTCGATGGGATCTTCCTTTTCGAGACGGTATTTGTTGATACCGATAATCGTATCCTGACCGGAATCGATACGCGCCTGTTTACGTGCGGCAGCCTCTTCGATACGGAGTTTCGGTATACCCGTTTCGATAGCCTTTGCCATACCGCCGAGTTTCTCGATTTCGCAGATATGTTCCCAGCCGCGCTGAGCCAGAGCGTGAGTGAGGCTTTCGACATAATACGAGCCAGCCCAGGGGTCGACCGAACGGCAGATATTTGTTTCTTCCTGCAAATATATCTGAGTGTTGCGGGCGATGCGGGCGGAGAAATCCGTAGGCAGGGCGATAGCCTCGTCCAGAGCGTTTGTGTGCAGCGACTGGGTGTGTCCCAGAGCCGCCGCCATTGCTTCGATACATGTACGGGCAACGTTGTTGAACGGGTCCTGCTCGGTCAAACTCCATCCGGAAGTCTGGGAGTGAGTACGCAGTGACATCGACTTCGGATTTTTGGGGTCGAACGTCTTTACAATCTTCGCCCAGAGCATGCGCGCCGCTCTCATCTTGGCAATCTCCATGAAATGATTCATGCCCACAGCCCAGAAAAACGAAAGACGCGGAGCAAATTCATCGACAGTCATACCCGCATTTACTCCCGTACGCAGATATTCGAGACCGTCGGCAAGCGTATAAGCCATTTCGATGTCGCAGGTTGCGCCCGCTTCCTGCATGTGATATCCCGAAATGGATATGGAATTGAATTTCGGCATGTTTTTAGCGGTGTACGCAAAAATATCCCCGATTATACGCATCGAAAATTCGGGCGGATAGATGTATGTGTTACGCACCATAAATTCCTTCAGGATGTCGTTCTGGATAGTTCCGCTCAGCTGTTCCAGAGTACAGCCCTGTTCCAGTCCCGCAACGATATAGAAAGCGAGAACGGGCAATACCGCTCCGTTCATTGTCATCGACACCGACATTTTGTCCAACGGAATCTGATTGAAGAGAATCTTCATATCCTCGATGCTGCAAATAGAAACGCCCGCCTTTCCGACGTCGCCGACAACACGCGGATGGTCGGCATCGTAACCGCGGTGCGTAGCAAGGTCGAAAGCTACGGAAAGTCCTTTCTGTCCTGCTGCCAGATTACGCCGATAGAAGGCGTTTGATTCTTCGGCGGTCGAAAATCCCGCGTACTGGCGTACCGTCCACGGGCGCATCACGTACATTGTGCTGTACGGACCGCGCAGATATGGCGGCAATCCTGCCGCATAGTTCAGATGCTCCATTCCTTCAAGGTCTTCGGCGCTGTATATGCCTTTGACATGAATCTGTTCGGGAGTCATGAATCCCGACGCTGTCTGTCCGCAGCAAGCGGCTGCTTTGGCCGGGTTATCGAATGATATATTTGTAAATTTCGGTCTCATTTTCTTTTATTTAATACCTAATTCCTGTTGATAGTTTTTTAATGTTTCCAGAACATTTGACTTGATGCTAATGAAATGACTGATGCCTTTCGCTTCCAGATCCGGCTTGCATGCAGGATCTCCGGCGACTACGACAATGGCGCGTCCCGCTATTTTTTCGTTGATTACGGGGACAGCCTCAGCGTATTCGTCGTCCGAACTGCAGGCAACGACTATGTTTGCTCCTGCTTTCAAGGCAGCTTCCACGCCTTCGCCGATGTTGGCGAAACGGTTGTTGTCCCGTACGTCGAAGCCTGCAACGGCAAAGAAGTTGCACGAGAACTGCGCTCTCGCTCTGCACATCGACAGGTTTCCGAAAGTCAGCATGAAAGCAACGGGAATGTTGCCGTGCTTTTCGGTTTTCATCCTTAATTTCTCGAACGCTTCCGCTCCGCGGTACGGTTTGAGCGGCTCGACGATTTTCCCGCTTTCGTGCCTGTCGCCGCAGCAACAGCATGAGGAGGCGGTCTGTTCTTCGAGGATTTTTTTATCTAACTTTTCGGTGAAATTGGGATACTGGTTCGTTCCGAGCAGCGTATCGCGACGGGTGGCGATATTCAAATCTTTTTTCTGTGTCGTAGCCTTGACAAGTCCCTGTATAAAACCTTCTTTCAGGGCGGCAATATATCCGCCTTTTTCTTCGGTTTCGACAAACAGTTTCCATGCTTCTCCGGCTATGGACGCTGTCAGGGTTTCGATGTAGTACGAGCCGGCAGAGGGATCGGTAACACGGTCTAAATACGCTTCTTCCTTGAGCAGGAGTTGCGTGTTGCGCGCTATGCGCGTCGAAAATTCGTCTCCGGGAGCGTAAGGAGTGTTGAACGGTGTAACTTCGAGCGAATCAACGCCTGCCAGCGCTGCCGACATTGCTTCCGTCGTTCCTCTCAGCATGTTTACATACGGGTCGTAAACTGTCTGATTCCATTCGGATGTTACGGCATGTATTTTAATTCCTGCGGCGCAGTCCGAGCCTCCGTAATTCTTGACAACTTGCGACCACAGTAAACGCGCCGCCCTGAATTTTGCTATTTCCATGAAATAGTTGGGTCCGACGGCGAAAGTAAACCTCATGCGCGGGGCGATTTCATCGACATTCAATCCCAAATCGGTCAGCTGCGAAAGATACTCGCTGCCCATCGACAAACCAAATGCAAGTTCCTGAACTGTTGTCGAACCGGCATTGTGATATATATAAGGACTGACTCCGATTACGCGGTATTTCGGAAGCGCTTTACCGGTTTCTATCAGCGCTTTTGCGGTTGTGAAAGCGCTTTCGTCACAGAAATTGCCTTCGAGGGTCAACCGTCGCAGAGGATCGTAATCGACAGCGCCTTCGATTTCGCCGGCGTCCCAGTGTTCGGATTTGACTTTCGCGATAACCTGCTGAAGGGTTTTCAATGCACCTTTGCAGCAGGGTCTGAAATTGGTGTCGATACACGGGAATGCAATGTCTTTGGTCAGGATGTTGAAATCTTCATCCGACAGTCCCTCGCCTCTAATCCGGTAGCTTATGGAATTGACGCCTTTCATCAGGATAGACAGGATCAAACTGTTATCCACCGAAACGCCCCTGCTGTCGGGCTCGATTGTCTGGGATACTTTCCAGTTATTATCGCGCCGTACGCCCCTGATATACGGAAATACTCCCGGAGCATACTTTAAATGCTGCAAATTTTCGAGGTTTGCAGCGCTGTAAAACGGACGAACATTGAATCCTTCCGGCGTTTTCCATACTAATTTCCTGTCATAGTCGGCGCCTTTCAAATCTTTAATTATTACCTCGTCCCACTGTTCAACCGTTATAGGTGGAAATTCGGTAAACAAATTTTGAGCCATATTTAAAAACTTCTATTTTTATACAATTTTGCGGGCGCAAAGGTAAACTTTTTAATTAAAATTAAAAATCACAGGAGTATGCGAAAATACGAGAAAAATTGACTATATCTTTTTTTGAGGCTGAAAACTTTATTATCAATAGTGCATGGCAACACACTACGTTATTGATTATTAGACTTTGGCTTCGTCGATTTAACAATTCAAACCTTTTGTACCTTAATACCTTATTAAATCGGCGACATTCCCGCGCAGATGGAAATTCCATTCAAAAATAGAACGATGTTTTTCGGAATAAATATACGTATATCAACAAAATATGAAAACAGCATAAAATTACAGATAAATATGACACGATAGAATTTCGCTATAAAATTTTTCCCCAAAATGTTCCATATAATAACAATAATGTAGGGAAATAAGGAGTTCTTAGAGATTTCCTAATGTATATATAATAAAGTGTCGTCCCTACAGGACTTTTCCTGCGTCCTTTGCGCAACGCTTTGCGTTCTTCGCGGTAAAAACAATGATTTTGTCGGCTTCGTGATTGAGATAAATCATTTTTATATAGCTTATAGAACAGGAATATACCGTTAAATGAATTATTTGTTATAATTTTTATTACTAATTTTGTGACATTTAAGAACGAAATGCGTATTCTGTGGACATTAATATTTCTGGTTTTATTCCTGCCTTCTGGCCATACTCAGGATAAAGATTTATCGGCGCTGATTTCCGACATGGCGGAGAGCGTTGCCGATAAAGCTGAAGCTGAAGATGAAATAACGGGAATGGAACAGCTTGTGGAACATTATACTTATCTTGCCGAAAATCCCTTGAACATTAACAGTTCTACGGCAGAAGAGCTGTCTCAGTTGATGGTCCTTACGGATTTTCAGATTTTTAGCATAACCGAGTACATAAAAGAGTATGGAGCGCTGATGAGTGTTCACGAACTGTTGCTTGTTCCGGGATTCGACGAAGAAACCGTATCGCGCATAAGTCC
>JAISPE010000043.1 GCA_031275145.1 Prevotellaceae bacterium
AGGGATGAGAAATAAATAAGATATAACGGTTAAAAAAACCTCATTTTTACCTGATTTTCCAAACAAAACAACCTCAGTAGCCTGAAAATGTGATATAAACCACAGACCTCATTACCTCATTAAATCGATGGGGTTTTTTGTCTACGTTTGAACACCCTGCCCTGCAGGAGAAACTGTTATACTTTATTAATTTTTCTTCACTTAACAGATTTTGTAAATTATGAAAATTCTGTCAATTTTTTAACAGAATGGCTTGACCGGGTGTACGACAAAATTCCCTTTTTTTTGACATAATTAACAGGATTTTCCCGGGAACCCTAACAGGGTTTCCAACCCTGTTAGGGTTTTCAACGTAAATTATGAAAATTCTGTTAATTCTGTCAAAAAAGGCTGCGCATCTTTGACTTGAAGCTGCGCAGCTTCAAGCCAAAACTGCGCAGATAATTATGTCCAAAAAGGAAATTCTGCTTTGTGACAGATTCTGAAAATTCTGTCAATTGACTTCGTCGAACTAAAGTTTCTGTCAAAAGAAAATGAAAGAAAAATTATGTATTATATGAAAAAGTATGTATTTGTATTGCTGTCAGGTCTTTTTCCGTTTGCATCGAATGCACAGTTACATGAATTTCGGCTTTCGGATTCGGCATTTATCAGCCTTCTAACCTGCGATCCCGTTGACGATATGGCTTATACGGTATACGGACACACTGCCGTCAGGGTAAACGATCCCGCGAATGGCATTGATTATGTGTATAATTACGGCCTGTTCGATTTTTCTTCCCCGAATTTTCTGTACCGTTTTGCCAGAGGCGAACTGAATTACCGATTAGGCATCAGCAGGTTTGCCGATTTTTTTGAAGAATATTCCGAACGCAAATCGGGAATCACGGAACAGATACTGAATTTGACAAAACCGGAAAAACAGAAAATATCGGATGCACTGTTCACCAACTATCTGCCCGAAAACAGGGTGTATCTGTATAATTTCCTGTTCGACAACTGTTCTACAAGGCCGCGTATCCTGATCGAAAAAAACATATCGGGAACGGTTAAATATCCCGAAATATTGCCGCCGACAACTTTCCGGACTGTTATCCACCGGCATAACAGAAACCACAGATGGCTGACATTCGGTATCGATCTGGCTCTGGGCGCTCCTCTCGACGATTCAATAGGACAAAGTCCGCAGATGTTTATTCCCGACAATCTTATGCAGGTTTTCGGTGTGGCGGAAATAATTCAGGCAGATGGAAGTATAAGGGATTTGGTGTCCGAAACCCGTAAGCTTGCACCGGGTTATCCTGTAATTGAGAAGCCGCTGGATTCAAATCCGTCAGTGATTCTGTGGTCGTTTTTTGCGCTCGTTGCGTTAATCTCTTTGTGGGAATTGCGGTGCAAAAAGCATTTCCGGATACTCGACTTTGTCCTGTTTTCTGTTTACGGACTGACGGGATGCATGATTTTCTTCCTGAGCTTTATATCCATACATCCTGCCGTATTTCCCAATTTTTCAATTATATGGGCGCATCCTTTACATATCGTGTGCGCCGTTTCGCTGTTTATCGGGGCATTACGGAATTTTGTACGGTATTACATGCTGGTAAACGGAGTGATTCTGCTGCTGTTTATCTCGGGATGGGATTTTTTCCCGCAGGAGTTTAACGCCGCCTTTTTCCCTTTGGTTCTGATATTGTGTATAAGATCATTACTCGGATTCAGGAAAAAACGTCACCCTCGCTGACGCATGGCCTCAAACGTGATTATCGCGGTGGAAACGGAGACATTTAGCGAATCTACCTTGCCTCTCATCGGGATTTTAATTCTTTTATCTGCCCTGTCGAGCCAGAAATCGCTAAGTCCCGTCGATTCCGTTCCCATAACTATGGCCGATCCTGCCGTATAATCCTCGTTATAATACCGCTGTGATGATTCAAGTTCTGCCGCATAAACGGTTATATTATGCTTTTTCAGCCATTCGCAAGCCTGTTCCGAAGAACAGGTAACGGTATTGACCGTAAACACACAGCCAAGACTTGACCGGATTACATTCGGATTAAAGAAATCGCTTTTGGGATCGCACACTATCACCGCATCCACATTTGCGGCGTCGGCTGTCCTGAGTATTGCTCCCAGATTACCGGGCTTTTCTACCGATTCCAGTACGATTATAAACGGATTACGGGAGATTTTAATGTCGTGTAAGGAAGCGGATTTCATTTTTACCAGCGCCAAAAACCCGTCGGAATCTTCTCTGTAAGCCATTTTCTCAAAAACTTTGCGGGATACTTCGTAAATACACTTTGCCGGAAAATCAGTTCCCTCACTCAATTCCGGACAGACAAACAGCGATTCGATCTCATATCCTCCCGAAACAGCCATACTTATCTCCCGTCTGCCTTCGACGGGAAACAGCATCTGTCGATTGCGTTCTTTTGACTTTTCCCGAAGAACAACGACGTTCTTTATTCTGGTATTTTGAAGCGAAACGATTATTTCTTTTTGCATTATATGTTTTTTTGACAGAACCTTTATTTTTAAATCGGCGCAGCCAGACTTCAGCGCAACGAAGCCAATTGACAGAATTTGTAAATTATGAAAATTGTGTCAATCATGTCTGTGTTACCCGAGTTTAAAGCGCATGACAACTTCGCCGGTCTGTTTGTCAATCTCTATCTTTTGATTTCCGATACCGAGATCTTTTCCTGTAGACATTTTGAACAGTCCCGCGAGAAACTGCATTCCGTTATTCATGACCTGCTCCAGTTCCACCGCCTGCTTTTCCGTTTCATGGCTAATATTTGCCTCCGTTTCATGATGTTCGGACACATCCGACAGATGCGCCTCCTCCGGAAGTTCTTCCTGAACAGTATCTGCTTCTTCCTGATCTTCCTGCAATTCGACTTCTTCCGAATCCGGGTAAACAGGCCGGTTAATTTCCCGCTCATGCTGCTGTTCCTGCTGTTCCTGTTCCCGCTCTTCCTGTTCTTCCATATCGTAATGATTCTGTTCGTCAAGGAAAGCCTCGATCTGTTTGATAAACTGCGCCCGTCCTTTCGACGAAAAGTCCACATCTTTTATTGATTCGTCGGAGAGAACACCGTCAAACAGGTTTTGTTTTACGAGCAGTCCTGCCGCTATTTGCTGTTCGATAGAATTGACGGCAATCATACTGTAGACTGTCAGTCTGGTATGAGTCTGTCCCAGCCGGTCGATACGTCCTGTGCGCTGGTTTTTTTTAGCAGGATTCCACGGGAGTTCGAAATTGATCAGCGTATCGGCAACTTGCAGATTCAGACCTGCTCCGCCCGCTTCCGTAGAAAGGAAAATCTTACATTCGGGACTCGATTCGAATTTTTTGATTAAATCTCCTCTCAACTTCACCGGAACACTACCGTTAAGTTCCACAAAACCGACGCCGTTTTCGCGCAGCATGTTCGCAATCATCTTATGGATCTTTATCCATTCGGAAAAGATAATTATTTTGTTTGTACTGTTTTGAATTTCGAGCTTTTCGAACAGGATTTCGCGAAGTTTGTCAAGTTTGGGCGATTCGTCAGTTTCTTCATCGACTAAAAACGTCGAATCGCAAACCATACGGGCCGAAGTCAGTAACAGCATTATCCGCTGCATATCGTACGGGGTCAGATATTTTTTCTTTATAATCCTTGATATTCCCTTAAAATAGCTTGCATGATACTCGGCCTGCAGGGAAGACAGTTTAACGGGAATTTCTATCTGCCTGACGCTTGGCAGCTGGTCAAGCACATTCTTTTTCTCCCTGCGTATCAGTATGTCCGACAGCTGTCCGTTCAGCAGGTCCAAATTGTAATAGCCGTTTATTTTGTTCGGTTTCTCCGGATCGAAAAGACAGTGCCGGTACGAAAATTCCCATAACGGGCCTAAAAAATACGGGTCTATCGTGTTGATAATACTGTATATGTCTATCAGTTTATTTTCTATTGGCGTTCCGGTGATTACCAGCGAATGTCGCGCTTTTATCTTCTTGACGGCCGACGAAGTTTTCGTTTCATAGTTCTTTATTTTCTGCGCTTCGTCAAGAATCAGAAAATCGAAATCCGCTCTGTTTATCGACTGACTGTCTCTCAGAACGGTCTCATAATTAACAATGAAAAAATAATGCGAATCCGACAGATACTGCTTTTCTCTTTCATCGGGCAGACCGGTAATGATTAAGGCTTTCTCATCGGAGAATTTCTCTATTTCTTTTTTCCACTGCGATTTGAGTGTCGCCGGACATACAACCAGAGTTTTGGTAAACCCGAAAACCTGTTTTTTCAGTATCGCGGCAGCTATGGCCTGAACGGTCTTTCCCAAACCCATCTCGTCGGCAATGACGGCGGCTTTACGGAACAGTGCAAACATCACTCCCTCTTTCTGGTACGGGAAAAGGTCGATTTTGATACACGAAAAATCGGGTTCGTATCTTTCTTTCAACTCCAGCATCATCAGCTGTTCGTATCGCCGTTCAATTTTTTCTTTCACTTCCGGACGGATACATATCGTATCGGGAAACTCCGTCGCTTCCTCAATAAAATCCAGAAACGACTCGCATTCATTGTCTTCAATATATCTCGCTTCCCCGAAAAACCTGTTTATCAGCAGACCCTCTTCACGGGGTAATTTCCTGTCGGGATAATACCATGTTATCCTGTTTTCGTTCAAAGGGTCGCAATAAATTTCGATGAACGGAAACGTTTTATCCAGTTTCTCGAATAGCTGTCTGTTCTCTTTCAATTTCTCGAACGCGAACATAATATGTTTTGTCGTGCCGAGTTTATTGAGTTTGGCGTCGGCGCTGTTGCTGTAGCCTGTTTCATTTTTGAAATCGCGTAAAAATATTTTGTACCGTACGCCGGCGTCATTAATCAAAGTATGATCTCCATAAATATTTTTTGCCCATTTGATAGAGTATTTGGCTTTTGCCGCTTTCTGACGGCGCTCGTCAAGCACTCGCTTCATCATTCCTTCGCGGGAATATTTCCTGTGATCCGGAATTTTCCCGTTAAGCTGGTTCAACTCATCCGCATAAGCCAGAAGACAGGCATACGAATAACGTGTCCAGCCCTTGCGTTCGCCGGATTCTTCGGGTATAAAATTATATATCCTATATCCGGTTCCATCATTAATACCTTCTATGATAAGCACACAGTCAATGTCTTTCTTCTCTTCTTCCGAACTTACGACAAAATCCACCGATACGGGCGACTGTGATAAAATGGTAAATTCTCTGTTTCTGTAAATAATTTCTCCGAGAAGCAGTTCTTTTACGCTTAACTGCTGTTTAATTCTTTTTATAATCGATCCTATATCCATGAGTAATTTAGTATTTTATATATAATGCCGCAAAGATAACGCAATTTTATTTCATAAACCAAATTTATTGAAAACGGAAATGTTATTTCGCATAAATAAAGAATATTACAGGATTGTTACTGTCTGCAATCTCTTGCCCGGCATAGTCTCCGTAATTGTCTGAACTGTGATTTCTGTGATTTACATGATTTTTTTGATTTCATCCCTCAATTCTTTTAGCTGCGACGTAATGGAAATGCTACGCCGGGCGAATGCGTCCGGGAAGGATGTTCAAACGTAGACAAAAAAACTCATTCCCACCTAATTTTAAATAACAAAACAACTTAAGTAGCAATAATATATACCCGTATTCCAACCTCATTACCGCATTTCAATTACGGGACGAAACGGTTATTTACAATGACGCTTGTCGCAATATCCTTACAACAGGCTTTTTCCCCGACCTGTCGTCATTGCGGGGAGCGCGCGACGAAGCAATCCGGAAGGTCGTGTATTTATGGATTGCTACGTCGCTACCGCTCATCGCAATGACGCTTTTTGTAATGTCTTTACAGCAAGCTTTTACCCGGCCTGTCGTCATTGCGAAGAGCGCGCGACGAAGCAATCCGGAAGGTCGTGGATTTCTGGATTGCTTCGTCGCTGCGCTCCTCGCAATGACGATGGGTCGCGGATTGCTTCGTCGCCACACTCTTCGACAAGCGTCATCAAACCTTTTCAGTTTCGGTACGAAACGAATATTTACAATGACGCTTTTTGTAAGAGGCATATTAACAGTCCTTTCGTCATTGCGAAGCAACCCTTATTTCCCCAAAAGTCCCATTAGTAGCCCGGGTAAATATCATACAGCCCTTATTCCCTTATTGTAACCCTGCAACAAAATAAGGGAATAAGGGGGCGGTGAAATAATTCCAGGCTACTAAGGGAGCTTTGTGGAAATAAGGGTTTTATGAGAGTCGCGGACTTTTCCGGCAAGCGTCATTACGCTTTCAGTTTCGGTACGAAACGGTTATTCGCAATGACGACAGGTCGGGTAAAAGTTTGTTGTACTGCAATCGTGAAGCCTCCTTCACTGCAATCGTGAAGCCTCCTTCATTACAATCGTGAAGCTTCCTTCATTACAATCGTGAAGCCTCCTTCACTGCAATCGTGAAGCCTCCATCATTACAATCGTGAAGCCTCCTTCATTACAATCGTGAAGCCTCCTTCACTGCAATCGTGAAGCCTCCTTCACGACGGGAATCGTCACGCCTTGACGACGGGAATCGTCACGCCTTGACGACGGGAATTGTCACGCCTTGACGACGGGAATCGTCACGCCTCGACAACAGGAATCGTCACGCCTCGATGACGGGAATCGTCGAAACCCGATGCTGTGTCACGGTCATGTTGATAAGTCCCGCAGGTATCCCATGCCGTATGCTAAAGCACAATGTCATCAATTTAAGAAAAAGATTGCAGTTTATTGCATTCCGTTAGGAATGCTTTTTGTTACAGCCTTTTGTACTTTAAATTGACGGCATTGTGCTTTAGCTTACGGATATTAAGTATGTCATCACTGCGGGATTTCTGCTGTACACTCCACATTCGGAAAACATAACGATGACTGTTTCGGAATATTCGATATTTTTTTTACAGCACATCCAAAAACAGCATATTAACAGAAAGAACGGTAATATCCTGCATTACCGTTCTTTGTGAATCAAGACATGATTTACAGATCCTGCGCAAATCATGTCAAAACAGCTGTTATTTAATACGTCAACCGTCCTATTGCATTCAGACTCGCTGCTCCTCTGATGCTGAGACCTTTTGTTGCCGTTCCCGTTGCAGGGTC
>JAISPE010000058.1 GCA_031275145.1 Prevotellaceae bacterium
ATTACAGCATCGTGTATAAACGGTGAGAGAAGTTTTTTCTCCGATAAAGAATATCGCGAACAGGTAAAAACCGATTTTCTGAAACGTAAATCGATGATAAGTCAGGCGAGAGCCGAAGCGCTTTTTTCTGTTTTCGACAGTCCCGGCCTGAGTATGGAAGAGCGGGAAGCTTTGGAGTTTCTGTTTGCGTATATGCCTTTGAATGACTTATCCGATTACAGTGGCGATTTTTATCTTTCTCAGGTACGTACGGCGTTCGAGGCCCGCGATTTTTTCGAGTGGGGACAAAAAATACCCGAAGAAATATTCCGTCACTTTGTTCTGGTTTACCGTGTTAATAACGAGAATCTGGACTCTGCGCGGACTGTGTTCTTCAACGAACTGAAAGACCGGATAAAAAATCTCGGCATGGAAGAGGCGGCTCTGGAAGTAAATCACTGGTGTCACGAAAAAGTAACATACAGAGCTACCGATGGAAGAACATCATCTCCACTGGATCTGGCAAGGACATCATGGGGGCGTTGCGGCGAAGAATCGACTTTTACGACAACCGCCTTACGCGCTGTGGGAATCCCGGCAAGACAGTGCTATACGCCTCGCTGGGCGCATACCGACGACAATCACGCATGGGTAGAAGTGTGGATCGACGGCAAATGGCATTACATGGGCGCATGCGAACCCGAACCGGCGCTGGACATCGCATGGTTCGCCGGACCGGTCAAACGGGCAATGATGGTGCATACGAACGTTTTCGGCAAATATACGGGCAAAGAGATAAAAAACGTCGATAAACCGATGTATTCAACCATAAATCTGCTGTCGAACTATACCGGCGTTCGCGAGGCAAAAGTCCGGATAACCGGTGTCGAAGGCAAACCTGTTGCCGGAGCAAAAGTCGCATTCAAAGTATATAATTATGCAGAATATTATCCTCTTGTCGAGACAGTAACAGATTCCGCAGGTATAGCCTCAATGTATACCGGACTGGGCGATGTGCTTGTATGGGCCAGTAAAAACGGAATTTTCGGATATGCCGTTTCATCGCCGGAAGATGAATGTATTACAGTCGTTTTAAATAAAAAGGAAGGAGACGGCTTTGAAGACAGTTTCGATATAGTCCCGCCGGCAGAGCAGAAACTCGAAAGCGTACCGTCGGGGCTTGCCGACGAAAATAAAAGACGGCTTCGCATCGAAGATTCCATACGCAAAGCATATATGGACACGTTTATCGACGAGCAGACTGCCCGGAATTTGGCATCAAACCTGAATCTGCCTGCCGACGATACATGGAAGTACCTGAACGCATCGCAGGGAAACTGGAGAGATATACAGAAATTCATCGAAAAAAATAAAGCGGACAAATATCTGTTTCCGCTTTTGTCGTCGCTCTCGGACAAAGACTTGCGCGATGTCCCCGAACACATACTGACAAGTCATTTACAGGGATTTCACAAAGTCGCTGTGAAAGCCGGCACTCCGGAAGATATAACTGTCAAGCATCTGCTTTCACCCAGAATATCAAGAGAAATTATCCGCCCGTGGAGAACGTTTTTCCAAAAGGAATTTGACGGCATCACGGTAGAACATGTTCAGGCAAATGTCGCAGAAATAGTCAGTTATGTAAAAGACAATATCAGAATTGACGATGAACAGAACTATTATAACTGTCCGGTTACTCCGCAGGGGGTCTATGAAATGAAAATAGCGGATCAGTATTCGCGTAACATCTTTTTCGTTGCCTTATGTCGAAGCGCGGGTATTGCAGCCCGTCTGAATCCGGCAACAGCCCGTCCGCAGTATTACGACGGCGAATGGAAAAATGCAGAATTTGAAGACGGTACAAAGGAAACATATCCTCAGGCAAAAATCGCTTTCGTCAATTCCAAAGACAACCTGATCAGACTGCGATACGGTACTCATTATTCGTTAGCCCGTTTCCGCGACGGAGATTTTGCTACACTGGGTTTGCGCGGAACTGCGACCGTTTCCGTCGATAAGGGCTATTACAGACTGACGGTCGGAAACAGAGCGCACGACGGCTCGGTTACGACAGTCAATAAATATTTCGAAGTAGACGAAAACCGGTCGCCTGATCTGGAAATAAAAATGCCGGAACTTGTCCGCAAACTTCAGGTTTCGGGAACAGTAGACATGAATACAAAAATCACTCTGACCGACGGTAAGGAAACAACGTTAAAAGATTTATCCGGCGGAAACGGAGTCATACTGTGTTTCGCCGATCCCGACAAAGAGCCGACAAAACATATTCTGCAGGATCTGCCCGCCCGAAGTAACGAACTGAACGAATGGAACGGAGGAGTCCTGTTCCTTGTCCCCGACGACAGGCTAAGTTCCGCATTCGACAGCAGTGTGTTTAAAAATCTGCCGAAAAATACTGTCTGGGGAATTGACAGTATGCGTTCGCTGCTGAACGAAACAGTATCGACACTGAAACTGGATTTTAACGATAATTTCCCGCTGATGATATTTTTGACAAACAGCGGCGGAATTGTTTATCATTCGTCAGGCTATAAAACAGGTATCAGCGAAGACATCGTGAAAACGCTTAAAAGCCTGAACAGACATGATTGACAGAGTTTTTTTTTGACATGATTTTTTTTTTGACATGATTTCTTTTTTGACAGATTTTTTTTGACATAATTAACATAATTTTCAGAATTAACAGATTTGTAAATTCTGAAAATTATGTTAATTATGTCAAAAAAAAAGGAATTCTGTCAAAAATATGAATAATTGTTATATCTTCGCATCCAAATAATATATGGAAGAAAATATATAAAAATATGGTTACAAAAGAAATAGTCCAGCGTGTGGAATTTTTACGCAGAGAATTGGACAGACTGAATTACGAATATTATGTGCTTAACAGTCCTACGGTTGATGATTTTGTGTATGACCGTCTGATGTCGGAGCTTGCAGAGCTTGAAAAACAGAATCCCGGGCTGCAGTCGCCGGAATCTCCGACAGTTCGCGTAGGCAGCGATATAACCAAAGAATTTGTGCAGGTGAGGCATAAGTATCCTGTGCTGTCGTTGAGCAACACATATTCGAAAGAAGAAATCGGGGAATTCGACGCAAGGATAAGGAAAGAAACCGGAATGGACAGTATCGAGTATGTCTGTGAATTAAAGTTCGACGGGACTGCCATATGTCTGACGTATAAAAACGGAATACTTGCACAGGCCGTAACGCGGGGAGACGGCGAACAGGGCGATGATGTGACGTCTAATGTCCGTACAATAAGGAGCGTGCCTCTTAAACTGCGGGGAACGGACTATCCCGAAGAATTTGAGATCAGAGGAGAAGTGCTGATGCCGCTGTCATCTTTCAAACGGCTTAACTGCGAGCGGGAAGAGAAGAATCAGACGCTCTTTGCCAATCCGAGAAACGCCGCTGCCGGCACACTCAAAATGCAGGATTCCGCCGAAGTGGCGAAACGGGGACTGGACTGCTGTCTTTATTTCATTTTGGGTGAAAATCTGCCTTTTGACACCCATTTCGACAATCTGCAAAAAGCCGCGTCGTGGGGTTTCAAAATCTCGCCCAACATGCGGAAATGCCGTTCGATTGACGACATTTTCAACTTCCTCGATCACTGGGATACGGAGAGAAAAAATCTGCCTTACGATACCGACGGCGCAGTAATCAAGGTCAACAGTCTTGCCCTGCAGAGAGAGACGGGTTTGAGGGCGAAATCTCCGCGCTGGGCTGTCGCCTACAAATTTAAAGCGGAACAGGCATATACTCCTCTCCTGTCCATTGATTATCAGGTAGGCCGCACAGGCGCCGTAACTCCCGTCGCCAATCTTCAACCCGTACAGCTGGCAGGCACGACAGTCAAAAGAGCTTCTCTGCACAATGCCGAACAGATTGAACTCCATGACATTCGTCTCGGCGATACGGTGATTGTCGAAAAAGGAGGAGAAATAATCCCTAAAATAGTCGGCGTCGATAAAACAAAACGGCCGGAAAACAGTGAGCCGCTGGTGTATGCGACCGTCTGTCCGGTATGCGGGACAGAACTGGTCAAACTTGCCGGAGAAGCAAAGCATTACTGTCCGAACGATTCCGGCTGTCCGCCGCAGATTTTGGGTAAAATCGAGCATTTTGTCAGTCGCCGCGCAATGAATATCGAGGGAATAGGAGAGGAAACGGCCGATTTGATGTTCGAAGAGCATCTTATCCATAATATTGCCGACATCTATGATTTGACAAAAGACCGGATTGTCCGTCTGGAACGCATGGGCAGCCGTTCTGCCGACAACATTATCGAAGGGATAGTCAGATCTAAGGAAGTCCCGTTTCCGAGAGTGCTGTTTGCCCTGGGAATACGCTATGTCGGCGAAACAACCGCGAAAAAAATAGCGCTGGCATTCCGCTCGTTAGATGCCATACGCAACGCCTCTTACGAGGATTTGCTGCAGGTAGACGAAGTGGGCGAACGGATAGCGCAAAGCATAATCCGGTATTTTTCCGACAGCAGCAATATTGCAATAATCGAAAGACTGAAAGCCGCCGGACTGAAATTTGAAATCGAAACCGGCGATAACGAAATCCTGTCGGACAGCCTGCTGGGAAAAACCGTCGTCGTTTCGGGCAATTTCAGCCGTCCGCGCGACGAGCTGAAACAGCTTATCGAACGGCATGGCGGAAAAAATTCATCCGGAGTGACTTCAAATACCGACTTCCTGATTGCCGGCGATAAAACGGGACCGGCAAAATTGCAGAAAGCCGAAAAACTCGGCATAAAAATTATCAGCGAAAACGAATTTTTACAGATGATAAACGAACCGTTATGAACCGTCATGTCACATAAACGAAGCAATCCGGATATTCGGATTGTTTATTTTAGATTTTGATTGTATCTTTGCCTCGGTTTAAAAAAAATAGAGATTATGTATAATTAAATTTGTATACTTCGCGCGCATGAGTTACCTTTGCATCATGAAATATAAAGAATGGCAAACCCGTCCGGCACGTTTTCTTTCGATGACCGGTTATACAGTAGAGAATTTTGAGGC
>JAISPE010000076.1 GCA_031275145.1 Prevotellaceae bacterium
ATTATCGACCGGATCATGCAGCGCGGTACCACGCTGACCCGTCCCGACCTGCTTGCCGCTGTCCGCGCCTATCAGGAAGAATACGGCTATATAGTCGAAGAGGGTAACGGCTTCAATACGGGACTGATTAACGCCGACCCCAATATTACGGGGAAATTCAACAGCGTTACCGACACTTACGATTCTTCACGCCACAAAATGCACTATAACGTGAATTTCAGCAAAAGCATCCGTGAAAAGGTCGGCAGTGTCAGGCTGACGAAGGTACAGACTCCGGTTACGGGACCGATTATCGCAGCTGTCAAAGACAGTCTCAGCGGATTGACCGACGGCACGCTCAGCGCCGGCGGCGTTCTCGACATTTCCGGCAGCCGGCTGAAGATATTTACCGACCAGCCCGACGACGGCGTCTATTTCATTGCTTCCGACAGAACGGAATACAAAGTGTCCGTTCTTGTGGAGAACAAGCCTTCGCGCCTGATAGCGATGATTCCGTCGCTGCCTGCCGGAGTATATACTCTGGAGGTGCGTACGCACTACACCGGTAGCTCTACTCCCGGAAAACAGCTCCGTAAGGCACAGTTCGCTAAACCGCTGAATATTTGATTCAGCCGGAAATTATCAGTCGAAAGAGGCGTTTGACAAAGTGTCGAATGCCTCTTTTTGTTACCTCTCCCCCCTGCCCCCCTCCCCACAGGGGAGGGGGCTGGACACGATGTGATTGCGGGTTTTTATTGCTCGCTCTTGATCGGCGTAGGGAAGTCTCTGTCATTGTCTGAACTGTGATTTTTGTGATTGAAATGATTTTTGTGATTTCATCCGTCAATTCTTAGCTACGACGTAGCGTTTTCGCTATGCCGAGCGAAAGCGTTCAAACGTAGACAAAAAACCTCATTTCCACCTAATTTTAAATAACAAAATAACCTCAATAGCAATAGTATATACCCTTATTTAAACCTCAGTACCTCATTTCAATTACGGTACGAAACGATTATTCGCAATGACTAAGAGTCGGGCGCTTATTGAGACGCTCAACAGTATAAGGAGGCACACCACCACAGTAGAGGAAGGCACACCACCACAGTATAAGGAGGCACACCTCAACAGTATACGGAGGCACACCTCAACAGTTTGCGTCGGGTCAGGAGTTCTGAGTATAGGGACGTCCATGTAGGGGCGTAAAAATATTTTAATGCCTGATTATTGGCAGAGAATAAAAATTAAAAAATAAAATATCATGAGATTCAGAACTCTTGACCTGACACAAACTCTCAGGTTTTTAGAGCGCTTTGTGAGACAGGAAACACAGTTCTTTATGGATCTGCAATATTTGAGGCAGGACAGGGGTTTTGTTATCGTTTATTACATTATAGTCCGACAGTTCGATTTTCAATTCATCCGGCCATTGTGATGCCATACGCTGTTTTACATCATTTTCCGTTGTATTTTCACGCAGGAGTACACGTTTTATTTTCAGATTCTCCGGAGCTGTGACATTTATAATCACATCGAACATTTTTTCTGTTTTAGCTTCGTAAAGTATTGCCGCTTCGTGTATTATATATGGAATTGATTCCGGAAGGCCGGAGACATATTCTAGAAAATCTCTTTTCACCGCAGGATGGACAAGTTCGTTTACCTTCCTCAAATTCTCTCTGTCAGAGAAAATTATATTTGCAAGCATTCGCCGGTCGAGAGTTCCGGATGCGTATAGAGACTCTCCGAAAAGCGTTTTTATTCCGTTTTGCAATTCCCTGTCGGTATCATAAAGCCGTTTTGCAGCTATATCGGCCTGATAAACAGGAATCCCCAATATCGAAAAGATTCTGCATACAATACTTTTCCCGCTACCGATTCCTCCGGTAAGTCCTGCTTTAAGCATAATTATTTCTGGATAAGAAATTCGACAAAAGGCGGTTCTACCCTGACATCAAAAACGGAAGGAGGATGCCTCACGACCTTAACTTTTACATACCTGTTCAAAGATGTTTTCGTGTCCTCGAAGTCTACTTCTGCAAAAAAATCGTTTATTGACACAGAACTGTAATCTTTCAAAGGTACAATATATTTAATATTCACTGTAGCCGGCAAAAGTATTAACTTACTGCCTTTTGGCGCATTAACAGTCCTCACTGTAACAGAAACGCTTCCTTCCGTGCATCTTTCCACAGGAATTTTATAACGTATTTTCGACGGGTTCACATAAATGTTCTGAGCAGCCACGATATTCGAAATATCTTCCACCGTTTCATCGACATTCTCGTATTTTTTTGGAGATAAAGCGATTGATTTCACTTTGGCGACATATTCGCTTGAGCCGGCTACTGTCACGCTGTCCGGAAAAAACTGTATGGGCGCAGATTGCCTGAACTCATTTTTGAACGAAAGGTTAAAATTGCCCGCAACCGGAACTTTTTTTGTAACATATTCGGATACATCAAAATAAATAGTGTCCGGGTCGATAGACAATATTTGAACGCTTTTATCGAAATTGTCCCTGATTTTATCCTTCAAATTGGCTGTAGCTATTTTAAGTTTCTTTTTCCCTTCGGGAGAATCCTTTATATCAATAGTAAAACTGTTATTTTCGGAAAATTTTTTCCCTAAAATAAAAAAGCCCGAGGCCCGTACTTGAACATACAAAGTATTATCCGCTGCCGGCGAATAAATACCGGATAATGAGCCTTTAACCCTGGGCGAAATTTTTAACTCCGTATCATAATCCTGAGCCAGTTTACTCATTAACCAGAACATAACCGTCAACGCCAAAAAAGAAAGAAACACAAGATACTGTCTCACAGGATACCTGTGTAATATTATCTTATGTTCCTTCATCGCCGGTTTATTTTTGCTGCAACTCCGCAGCGTCTTTATAAACAAGGTCTTTTACAACTCTTACCTTCACGTTGGTATCGATTTCTATAAGAAAATAGTTGTCTTTAACCTCGACAATTGTCCCATACAGTCCTCCCTGAGTGATTATCTTATCTCCTTTGTCCAGAGATTTTCTCATTTCCTTAAGTTGCTTTTGCTTTTTTTGCTGAGGCCGAATCATAAAAAAATACATCACCACAAACATAAGAATAATCATAATAAAGAACACCGGACTGCCGCCCTGAGAAGGACCGCCGCCGTCCCGAGAGGTTTCCTGCTGTAATAATAACATGAAATTTAATAACATAATACAAAAAAATTAAATTAATACTTGCCGCAAAGTTAATTCTTTTAATTAAACCGGACAATAATTGTATATCATGTATCATGGGTGTATTCCAAAATGTCGCGTATAGGATTGCGGGTCGAGCGGGGGAATGACAATGTAACGCGGGGGAACGGCAATGTAACGCGGGGGAACGGCAATGTAACGCGGGGGAACAACGATGTTACAGTACGAAAGGGAGTATGACTGAAATCTCGTAAGGCCCTACGGGTGGGGTGTAAAAAATTTAAGGTTAATTAAAAATAATTTCGTTCAAATTCCGCAATCAAAAATTCCGTAGGAATGACATGTCGGTAGAAAACACGTCCCCCGCCTCCAAAAAATCCCGTAGGGATGACATGTCGGTATCGGAAGATTTTCAACAGTTTGAACAAAAAGCGGGATTGGACCGGCATGTCATCCCTACGGGATTTCTGATCGCTTTCGTTTTGTTTTCTACCGACATGTCATCCCTACGGGATTTCATTCATTCGAAAACAAAACGATGTTTTTTTCATAATATTTGATATTTTTTATTTTTTACACCCCACCTTTGTGGTAAATAATTATATTGATATGAGGTTTTCGGCGCCGGACGGATATTCCGAAACAGACAGACCCTCGTTCCCCAAAAACGAAATCAGGGCGCAGCACGAAGCTATACGGTACAGTTTTGTGTTTCGTACCGCAACTGAAAAAGTTTGATGACGCTTATTTTTTACCGCAAAGGGCACAAAGGGTACAAAAATTTCACAAAGAACCGTCGTGCGTCAGCCCTTTGCGTTCTTTGCGTCCCTTGCGGTAAAAAAATGATAAAAAAGCGATAAAAAAGTGATATGGCAGTGACAAAACTATACCGCGCGAGGAATAATTATTTTGACGCAAGAAAATCTTCGGGCAAATATATTGCTGAATCTTCGTTCCCTAAAGTTGTAAGACGTAAAAGTAAGAGCAGAGAAGGAACTGTTGATTCCGAAACGGAAGAATAAAATCCTTCGGAAGTCGCCATGAAAACATTTCGACGCGATATCAAAGCGTTGGAAGCACGCCATAATTTTGTATGACGTGCTGCTAAAGCGTTGGAAGCGCTTCTTAATTTTGTACGGGATGCTTCCAAAGCGTTTTTACATGACATTAAAGATTTATATGCGGCCTGAAAATATTTTTTTTGCACATCAAAATATTCTAACGGTAACTTCCAAAGCTTTGATGTAGCGTCATAATTTTTTATGATGCTCTTCCAGCGCTTTGGTGCAGTGAAAAAATTCTTTCAAGGCTCCTTCCGACGCTGTGAATGAGTGAATAAATTCTTTCAAGGCT
>JAISPE010000081.1 GCA_031275145.1 Prevotellaceae bacterium
GGAAAATGTGTTGTTGCGGGATATAAACGAATGGAAAAACACGTATTTGTCTGAAAACAGAGCGGTTAAACGAAGAAAAATGCTCGCGGGATAGACTAAAAATTTCCACGGTAGAAAGGCCGGTTTGGACACCCTAGCCGCAGGGACGACACTTTATAAAGCTGGTCGCGACCAATCGCGACCCAATGTCATCAGTTTAAGAAAAAACGGCTGGCTTCTCGACAATCGAGAAGGAGGCTTCCCGATGATTGGGAAGGAGGCTTCCCGATGATTGGGAAGGAGGCTTCCCGACAATTGGGAAGGAGGCTTCCCGACAATCGGGAAGGCGCGCTTGCCTTAAATACCGTAAGCTAAAGCATGCTTTGGCTTACGGCAAGGGTACCTGCGGGATTTACTGTACGCGGATGGAGAAAGTTATAATTTTATGATGCATCACGGAAATGGAAGATTATCCATACTTAATTAGCAATGCCAAAACAGGGAATTATGTCGAACAAATAACTTGTGTTATCTTTGCAGCAAAAATTCTGTGACAGAATGCGAAATAAATTAAAGACTGGAATTGCGGGAAGTACCGGATATACAGCGGGAGAACTTCTTAGAATACTGATAAATCACCCTTATGCGGATGTGGAATTTGCGTACAGTACCTCGAATCCGGGAGTGGCTGTCAGTTCGGTTCATACCGATTTGTTTGGCGATACGGATTTATGTTTCACAAACGAAGTTAAACCTGTAGATGTACTTTTTTTATGCCTCGGACACGGGATTTCGAAGGAATTTTTATCGAACAGTCATATCGGCGAACACACAAAAATCATTGACCTTGGAAATGATTTCCGTATTAACCCGGTATCCGACGCCGGCGGACAAACCAGAAATTTCGTTTACGGGCTGCCGGAAATAAATCGACAGCAGATAACCGAAGCCCGAAATATCGCCAATCCGGGATGCTTTGCAACCGCCATACAGCTGGCTTTGATTCCGCTGGCTTCGGCAAACTTATTGAACAGCGAAGTACATATCAATGCAATCACAGGCTCTACGGGAGCGGGACGTTCGCTGAGCGAGACTTCGCATTTCAGTTACCGTGAAAACAACATATCCATATACAAGGCTTTTACACATCAGCATCTTAAAGAAATAAATAAAACCCTGAAACAAATACAGGGACATGTTCCCGAACTGAATTTCATTCCTTTACGGGGAAATTTCACCCGCGGCATTTTTGCTTCTCTATATACCGAATGTGCCAGAGATGAAAACGATATTATTCAGTTATACAGGGATTTTTATGCCGCTCATCCTTTCACTCATGTAGCCGGTCGGCCGGTGAGTTTGAAAGATGTTGTGAATACGAACAAATGTCTGCTCAACATCAGCAAACATGGAAATAAAATACTTGTTACAAGTATAATAGACAACCTGATAAAAGGAGCTTCGGGACAGGCTGTGCAGAATATGAACCTTATGTACGGCCTTGAAGAGGATTGCGGTTTAAGGCTTAAGCCCTCGGGTTTTTAATAAATTGATTAATGAATAAATATTTGATAAACATGAATAATAAAGTATTATTGGCATTCAGTGGAGGTTTGGACACATCTTTCTGTGTTCAGTATCTGAAAAATGAAAAAAATCTGGAAGTGCACACCGCTCTGGTAAACACCGGAGGGTTCAGTCGGGAAGAATTGAACGTTATTGAGAAAAAGGCGCTTGGCCTGGGCGCGGCTTCTCACATTAACATCGACAAAGTCAGGGAATTTTACGAAAAAGGTATCAGATACATGATTTTCGGAAATTCGCTGCGACAGAATACCTATCCTTTATCGGTCAGTTCCGAGCGTATTTTTCAGGCGCTGGCGATTGTCGACCGTGCAAGAGAAATCGGGGCGGCGTATGTCGCTCATGGAAGTACCGGCGCCGGTAATGACCAGGTACGCTTCGATTTAGTGTTTCAGGTTATTGCCCCCGAAATCGAGATACTCACTCCCGTCCGCGACCTTCGACTGTCGAGGCAGGAAGAAATTGACTATCTGTCGAAACACGGTTATTCCTATAACTGGGAGAAAGCAAAATATTCTATAAATCAGGGTTTGTGGGGGACAAGCATAGGAGGCGTCGAAACATTATCCTCCGACGGCGTCCTGCCGGAAGAAGCATATCCTGTCCGGGCAGTTAAGCAGGGAAAGGAAAAAATCAGCATCGAATTTGAAAACGGCGAGCCTGCAGGCATCAACGGCAATAAACTCGCTCCCGAACTTGTTATCAGAGAAATAGAAAATATTGCCGCTCCGTTCGGCGCAGGACGCGACATACATATCGGCGACACAATTATCGGTATCAAGGGACGTGTAGGCTTCGCTGCTGCTGCCGCCCTGATTATTATAAACGCACACAGACTGCTGGAAAAGCATGTCCTGACAAAATGGCAGCAGTACTGGAAAGACCAGATCGGCAACTGGTACGGAATGATGATGCACGAAGCTCAATACCTGGAACCTGTTATGCGCGATATGGAAGCGTTCCTGCAATCTTCGCAAAAATATGTAACCGGCTCCGTTGATGTGGTTTTGCAGCCGTATCATTTCAATGTTACGGGTTGCAGGACGGAACATGACCTTATGTCCTCGAAATTCGGAGAATACGGTGAAATCAACAGGGCGTTTACAGGAGAAGATGTTAAAGGATTTACAAAAATACTGTCCAATCAAATGAAAATTTATTACACTGTAAATTCCGGTAACGAAAATTAGAGTTGGATTTATGAGCAGAGTTTGGCTGACTGTCTGGGTAAATTTTGTCGTGCTGCTGTTGTTGCAGGTCTTCGTATGCAATACCGTATATCTCGGAATTTATCTCAGTGTGCAGATATATACAATGTTTATCCTGTTTCTTCCCGCAAATTTTTCGGGTTTGAGGGTTTTGCTTTTATCCGCACTGACGGGATTTTGCGTGGATTTACTGTCGGGCGACCTCGGACTGCATACGGCAGCCTGTACGGCAACCGGTTATGTAAGACCTTATCTGCTTAAAAGAATATCAACCAGTGACCAGATCGAAATCCCTCCGATTAACAGAACTCATTTCAGACAGTATTTTATATATACCGGAATACTTGTCTTCCTTCATCACTTGCTGTTATTCACTCTGGAAACATTCGATCCGAAAGAAATACTGTTTATTACAGAACGGACATTCGTAAGCGCCGCTTTCAATGTCATTCTGATTAGCGTCGTAAGAGCTTTAAGCGGCGCTAAATAAAT
>JAISPE010000212.1 GCA_031275145.1 Prevotellaceae bacterium
AGAGCCAAAGGAATGTAGTAAAGTTCAAAGTACGATTTGTATTCTTCCGACAGTAACTCCTGTTTTTCCATCTCCTTAATATTCCGGAATATGTCGGTCAGTCCCAGATCCGACTGTGATGCGACGGTAGCGCTTCCTCCGCCTGCCGAAGCCACAAGTTTCAGTGTATTCAAGTCCAGATGCGACATGACGATTTCTCCCGACCTGTCTTTCAGCATTGTCCCGTTTTGAAGTATTATCGGAGCGCCTTCGGGCGAGCCTATACCGATTGTGTGGACAGTTACTCCGTCTTCGTTCGCAAGTTTCGCCATTTCAGCGGGATTGCCTTCCTGATTTTCTCCGTCGGTAATTATGATCAGCGCCCTGCTGTTTCCGCTCTGTGACGAAAACGATTTCATTGCCAGGTCTATCGCCTTGGATATATCCGTACCCTGCCGCGAAACCATATCCGTACTGATAGCGTTCAGGAACAGTTTTGCCGACATGTAATCGGTTGTTACGGGCAACTGTACATAAGCCTCGCCGGCGAAAATAATCAATCCTATCCGGTCGCCTTTGAGACCTTCGACCAGACGGGAGATTGCAAGTTTCGAATGTTCGAGCCGCGACGGCGAGAAATCCGTTGCCAGCATACTGTTGGACACATCAAGGGCAATAATGACTTCCGCCCCCTTGGATTTCATTTCAGCAACAACCTGCCCTATACGCGGCTGCATCAGCGCAATAACAAAGAAAAACAGGGCTATGCAAATCACCGCTATTTTTATCCAGCCCCGAAATCTTGAGGCTAAAGGCATCAGCGGCTGTATCAGCTGAATGTCGCCGAAACGTGACAGCCGTTTGCGCCGAAAATATACGCTAAGCCCGTAAAACAGCGGTAAAAGGGGGATTACGAGAAACATCCACGCAAAATATAAATTCTTAAATTCTACCATAGTTCTTATTCAAATTAAGGTATTCGTCTCAAAACAAAGAGTCTGATCAAAAGCTCCAGCATCAGGAAACCCATGGCTGCCAGAGCGTAAAACAGAAATTCTTCCTTATATACGGGAAAACTGTCTACAAGATTTTTTGTTTTCTCCATTTCGTTTATCTGGCTGTAGATTTCAATCAGTTTGGTATTGTCGGTCGCCCTGAAATACTGTCCGCCCGTCTGAGTGGCAATGTCTTTCAGCAGAGCTTCGTCGATTTCTACCGGCTGTTGAACTATCTGTGTGCCGTAGGGGGTCGGTACGGGGAAAGGCGCTGTTCCGTTCGTTCCTATTCCGATAGTATATACCCTTATCCTGTGGAGTTTGGCTATCTCGCCGGCAGTTTCGGGAGTAACGTTTCCCGAATTGTTTACCCCGTCGGTCATCAGGATTGCCACCTTGCTTTTAGCGTCGCTGTCCTTGAGACGGCTTACAGCGGTTGCCAGACCGTTTCCGATAGCCGTACCGTCCTGTATCAAACCTGTTTGAACTTTCGCTATAAGATTTATAAGCGTAGCTCTGTCGGTTGTCGGCGGACACTGGATAAAACTTTCTCCTGCAAAGACTGTCAGGCCGATACGGTCGGTCTGTCTCTGCGAAACAAATTCGATGGCAATATCTTTTGATGCATTCAGCCTGTTCGGTTTGAAATCCTGCGCCAGCATGCTGGTCGAAATGTCCATTATCAGCATAATATCCACTCCTTCAACACTCGTAGCCTCGAATATTTTCGACGACCTCGGACGGGCAAGGGCAATGATTATGAGCGCAAAAACAAAGCAGCGCAGTATAAACGGGATATGCCGCAGGTAACGGTACAGCCCTCCTGCTACTTTTTTTAAGGGTGTAACGGTTGATACCTTGAGCGTTGCCCACGATTTTCTACCCCATATCACATACCATACTATATATGGAATCAAAAGAATCAGTGTCCATAATATAAACCGGTTCTCAAACTGCGGTATTTCCAGTATTTCCTGAATCTTCATTTTCAGACTGTTTTAATTCATTTGCTATATTATTACTCAGTATTACGAACTGTCGTGCTTCTTCCCAGCCCGTTTCACACTCGAACACCGAAGCCGGATATTTTGCGAACTTGACCAGATCGGCGACGCTAAACAAATCCCGGATATTCCGCAGGAGTTCTTCGGAGTTGAAAGCAGTGTCGCTCAGCAGAGACAGTATCTCGTCGGAAGTTTTTTCCATCGCGGAAACGTTTATCTGCAATTCGATGTATTCACGTACGATATCGGTTAGCCGTGAATAGTATTCTTTTGTACGGGTAAGGGCAAGATTAGTGTTTTTCAGATTCTCAAGCTCGTGTGTAGCCCAAAGATACGGATCGATTTTCAGCTTAACCGCTCTGCCGGCCGCAGTACCGCGCTTCCTGTTGATAAGGAATATCACTGAAGCGATGACGAATAAGGCTGCAAGCGTGAAAATGCCGGCCCATAACCACCATTGCGACGGATAGGTCTTGATGTCCCTGACGTCGTAGGGCTGGAAATTTTCTTCAAGATCGACTGTTTTGACCGTCAGGACAATCTCATTGCTGCTGTACAGGGTATCAACGCTCGATGTCGAAGGGATAACTTTCAACACCGGAAATTTACTGAGACGGTAACTCCCTTCATCGAAAGAGGTTATCAGATATTTGCGCTCCATACGCCTTAGTTTGCTGTCTTTGGATTTTATGGTATCAACATCTGTTGCTTCGATCAGTTCTATGCCTTCGACTAATTTTTCCTGAAACTCGGGGAAAATAATAATCTCGTTCTTGGGGGCAACCACAGAAACTTTTAATGCAACCTGATCTCCAATGACAATTGTATCCCGCTCAAGCTCTGTGTTTATGGTTATTTCTATCTGTGCTGCCGCCTTGCCGAAACAAAATACTGCCAAAACAATTACAAATAATAAAAACCGTATCTTCATCATTTATCAACTTTTGCGCAAAGGTACAAAAGATTTGGCAATGTGCAAATACGATTGCGTAAACAGCCGGAAAACCATGAGTTTGACACACAAACTGCATCCGGGTATCCTGTCCGGAAAAAGCGATGACGCCTGTCGAAGAATGTGGCGACGAAACAATCGGCAACTCTTTGTCATTGCGAATACCCGTTTCGTACCGCAACTGTCTGAACTGTGATTTTTGTCCCTGAACTTGATTCAGGGTTTATGATTAGTATGATTGGTAGTCTGAGTCCTTGCCACCCCACCATGCCGTAAGCTAAAAATATTTTTTCGTTCAAATTCCGTAATCAAAAATCCCGTGAGGGATGGACATGTCGGTAGAAAACTTGCTTCAAGGATATTGCAAAAAGCGTCATTACGCCGAGCGAAGGAGTGCGCAAGCCCGTAATCCGTAATTTAAGAGAATAGATATATTTATTTATTATAACTTTGTGCCGAAATGTAAAAAAAATTGACAATGTCGAAAACAAAGAAAGCATATTTTTGTCAGCAATGCGGTTATGAATCGGCGAAATGGCTGGGAAAATGTCCCGC
>JAISPE010000273.1 GCA_031275145.1 Prevotellaceae bacterium
ATTGAGTGTTTCGGATATTACTGAAAGATTTTTCCCTGCGGTATTTTTTACGGCGGGAATACGTACCGGATTTTTAGCCGGCTCAAATTCCTTACCGGTATAGAGAGCCCATATTTTATCCGAAACTTTTTTGAACAGAGGTACGGCGGTTGAGCTTGCGGAAAAATTCTTCCTTTCATTCGTGTTTAAAAATTTAGTATAGAGCACTACTATACACGAATATTTGGGACTGTTCTCGGGGAAATATCCGCAAAAGCTTGCAAGTTCCCGGCTGTCTCCCGCGTTTGCATAGTTTCCTTTATCCGTGTATATCTGGGCAGTTCCCGTTTTTCCGGCAATCCCGTATTTTGTTCTGGCAATCCCTGCGGCAGAGCCCTGTCCGACGACGCGGGACAAAACCTTGCGTACCGAATCCAGAGTGGTTTTGGAGCATATTGCCGGGTTGATTATTTCCGGACTGAACATTTCCCTTTCACCGGTACTGCGACTGACAGTCCCGCACACAAGTCTCGGTCTGACCATTATCCCGCCGTTCGCTATCGCATTGTAGAACGACAGGATATGAATCGGCGCCATCTTTACCTGATAGCCGTGCGAAATGAAAAAGACGGATTTCGAGTCTGTTTTAGAGTTTATCCACGGGGCTGTCTCGTTCAGGTCTCCTATCCTGTCGAGGATTCCAAGGTCTTTAATGGCCTGGACAAATTTCCCCGTACTTTTGTCAAACGCCCTGTCCACCATGTTTCCCGTACCTGTGTTTAAGGACTTTTCTATTATTTCCGAAACCGTCATGATCGAGTCGTGACTGTGTTTTTCGGGCTGTTTAAACCATCTTCCCTTTTTGGTATTGAACCTGTCGGATATGGAGACTTTCCCCGTTTCCAGAGCGAGCATCAGGGAGACGGTTTTAAACGTGGAGCCGGGTTCTATCGCCGCTCCGGTTGCATTGTTGTAAATATCCCGAACGCCGCTGTATTTTTCCATGCTGTACATGCCCGCATTGGCCATGGCCTTTATGTCTCCCGTCGATACGTCCATCACTGCTATTGTTCCTCCGACAAACCGTTTATTCTCATCTCCCGATATTGCATCCCGCAGCACGGTCTCGCAGATATCCTGCATCCGTATATCTATTGTTGTGATTACGTTATCGCCGTTTTTCAGATTTTCGTTATATGTTTTTTCGATACCCGTAACATTGTTTTCCTGGAAAACTCCGACAGCCGAACGGGCAAAATTTTCTCCGAGCGGATGCTTTCTTGCAGGCGTTTCGTCGGCATAGACGCCGGTCGTATTTCTTCCCCTCTTCCTGAAGTACGGATTTTCAAGTATTTCATCTCTCTGGAATATGTCTATTTTTTTGTGTTTTAAAAGATCTTCGGTATGCCGTTCATCCCGTTTTTCACGTTTTGCGTTTTCGGCTTTAACCCTGTTGCTGTACAGTTCTCTGTAATAGCTGCCGGCGTCTCCTCCCCCGACTTTTGCCAGAGATTTGGACAGTTCCTTATAGATATTTATCCGGAAAGTGTCCAGCTTCACCGACTCCTTCGGTTTCTTACCGGTTTTAACCCTGCTTTTATCGACCGTAAACCGTTCGCCGATTCTTACATTAAAGTCCGCATACAGTATATATTCGGGATAATATGCGGCAAGAGGTTTTCCGTCGGCGGACAGAATGTCGCCCCGTCGAAACCTTTGCGAACTGACAATTTTTGTACGGGCTGTTTTTTCCGCTTCCTTCAGTTCCGGGTCGAACAGGTATGACAGTGCGAAAACAACACAGTATATCGCAACTATAACAAAAAAACGGTACAGCCACAATGCGGGTTTATATATTTTATTTGTATCCGTATTTTTCATTTTTTTACTTTGAGCGGAGGGGTTGCCGGTTCTTCCAGATCAAGATTATGCCTTTCCAGCTGCCTGATCAGATTCTGATAATTGCTGAATTCTCTGTATTCAAGAAGTTGCATATTATATTTTGTCCTGACCCGCAACAGTGTATTTTCAAGTCTGTTCTGTTCCCTGATTTGCAGATCGTATATGAGGCCGGTACTGATATATATAATTATCAGCACAAAAAGCATTACAAGATATTTATAGTGTTTTATGACGTACCGTACAAGGAGTCCGTCGTCATCGGTTACCGTTATTCGCTTCAATATTTTCATGTTTCCTTTCCGCTATTCTTAATTTTGCACTCCTCGAACGGCTGTTGAGCCTGATTTCGTCACTGTCCGGAACAATTGCCTTTTTCGTGATGACCGTAAACGGGCTGACCGCGTTACCGAAAAAATCCGCAGTACGGCGTCCCCCGACATTTCCCGTTCTGATAAAGTTTTTGACTGTCCGGTCTTCCAGCGAATGATACGAAATGACAGCCAGCCGGCCTCCCGCATTCAGAACATCGACGGTCTGTTCCAGAAAATGTTTCAGCGAGGCCGTCTCTCTGTTGACTTCCATGCGCAGCGACTGGAAGAGTCTGGCTAAAAACTGTTTCTCATCCTGTTTCGGGACAAGATGTCCGATCGCCCCGATCAGCCCGGCGACGGTAACAAGCTGTTGCCGTTCCCTGTATTCGACCAGCGCTTTTGCAAGTTTCCGGGCCTGTCTGATTTCCCCGTATTCGAGAAAAACATGTTCGAGCCTGTCCTGCGGATACGTATTCAGCACAGTCCGGGCTGTCAGTTCGGAATCCTGTCCCATACGCATATCCAGCGGAGCATCGGGAAACCGGAACGAAAACCCTCTTTCGCTGTCGTCAAAATGATGCGACGATACACCCAAATCGGCCAGGATACCGTCTACCTTACCGATTCCGTAATACCTCAGAAAGTTCCGCATAAAACGGAAGTTGTTTTTTACGAAAATCAGACGTCTGTCTTCCGGCAGATTCTTTTCCGCGTCCGTATCCCTGTCGAAAGCAACAAGTTTGCCGTCTTTGAGGCGCGACAGAATCTCTCTCGAATGACCTCCCCCGCCGTAAGTCGCATCGACATAAATCCCGTTTGCTTTTATATTGAGCGCTTCGATACTCTCCCTTAAAAGCGCGGGCACATGATAAACTGTAATACTGTCAGTCATTTTGTTTATACTTTAATGTGCAAAGATACTCGATTTTGACAAAATTCCTTTTTTTTGACAGAATTCTTTTTCTTTTTGACATAATTAACAAATCGGATGCCGTTGATTTAATGCGGTAATGAGGTCTGTGGTTTATGTCATATTTCCCAGCTACTGAGGTTGTTTTGTTTTAAAAATCAGGTAAAAATGAGGTTTTTTAACCGTTATATCTTATTTATTTCTCATCCTTTAGCTCGACGAAGTCAGTTATAAGGTGATTTCTTCCGGATATTTCGGGGTAAAATTCGGGGAAACATTGGGAACGGATGAGCCGAAATTAACGAAATTGTTGAAACCGCGCTGTCTGACTTTCGGATAGTATCCGATTTT
>JAISPE010000321.1 GCA_031275145.1 Prevotellaceae bacterium
GCAACATGGACTGTCGGTGAAAGCATCGCGCCGTATTCGCGGTTCGAACTGGAGAAATATATTCTTTCGGAGGGAGACATCTATGCAAACAAACAGTTACGTCTGATGATAGACAGCAAACAAAGCGACGGTTATGTCACTGTCGGGGCAATCGATTTATTTGATTTCAATCCCGTTCACAGCAGAGCCGGACTGGGGATACTGATTTATTCTCCCGAAAACAGAAGAAAGGGATATGCCTCCGAAGCTCTGAAACTGCTGATTGAATATGCGGCCGTTATTCTGAATATAAAAGTATTTTACTGTAATGTTTCCGTCAATAACCGCAAAAGCATAAACTGTTTCGAAAAAGCCGGGTTTGAGAAGTGCGGTCTTAAAAAAAGCTGGAATAACACTCCGAATGGAAGAGAAGACGAAATCATGCTTCAATTAATCAGGTAATATAATGATAAACAGAAGAAAGCCCGAATGGTTGAAAATAAGGTTACCTCAAAACAGTCTATCCGAAATCGGCAAACACCGTTTGCATACGATTTGCAGCAGTGGCCTGTGTCCCAACCGTAACGAGTGCTGGGGATGCGGTACGGCAACGTTCATGATTTGCGGAGATATCTGTACGCGTTCATGCAAATTCTGTAACGTAACAACCGGACGGCCAAAACCGTTAGAGCCGGAAGAGCCTGACCGTATCGCCGATTCGGTGAACTCGCTGCATCTGAAACACACAGTGATTACTTCCGTTGACCGTGACGATTTGGCCGATTTGGGCGCCTCGCACTGGGTCGCTGTTATCAAAGCCGTCAAAGCGAAAAACCCGGATACGACGATGGAAGTCCTGATACCGGATTTTCAGGGAAGGAAAGATCTGATACATTTAATCCTGGAAGCGCATCCGGAGGTCGTGTCGCACAATCTCGAAACGGTCAGACGTCTTTCAAAAAGCGTGCGAAGTCGGGCGACTTACGAAATATCGCTGGAAGTAATCAGGCAGATAGCAGATTACGGCATTGTTGCAAAATCGGGCATCATGCTCGGATTGGGCGAAACACGCGACGAAATCATCGAAACCATGGACGGCCTTCTGGACGCCGGATGTTCGGTGATGACTGTCGGTCAGTATCTTCAGCCGTCGAGGGCTAATATCGAAGTATCGGAATACGTGCATCCCGAAACATTTGCCGAATATCAGCGAATCGGGAAAGAAAAAGGGTTTAAACATGTCGAAAGCGGTCCCCTGGTGCGAAGCAGCTATCATGCGGAAAGACACGTAAGAATTGATTGAAGATGAGAGTAGAGTATATCGATTTGGGAATTATTGACTATAGAGATGCATGGCAAAAACAGGGTATCCTGATGGAAAAACTGCAAAAAGAAAGATCGGAGAATAAAGACGGTCTGAATTATCTGCTGTTTGCGGAACATCCTCATGTATACACTCTCGGCAGAAACGGAAATCAGGCGAATATGCTGATGAATACCGCCCTGCCCGGAGAGAAAAACGTCGAGTTTATTAAAGTGGACAGAGGAGGGGATATCACTTATCACGGTCCGGGTCAGTTAGTCGTGTATCCGATCTTCTGCCTGAACGGTTTCGGGACAGGCATAAAAGAGTATGTACGTCGTTTGGAGGAAATTGTAATCCGCACAATTGCCGAATACGGGCTTAAAGGCGAACGGCTGGACAAAGCTGCGGGCGTCTGGCTGGATACCGGAACGCCGGCAGTGCGCAAGATCTGCGCTATCGGTGTCAGATGTTCCCGAGCCGTCACAATGCACGGGTTTGCATTGAATGTAAATACCGATTTGAGCTATTTCAGCTACATCAATCCATGCGGTTTTGTCGATAAGGGAGTCACGTCGGTAGAAAAAGAAACGGGAAAAACAGTCAGTTTTGATGAAATCAAGCTCTTTGTTTTACAGTATTTTAAAGATATATTTGCAATAGAAATCACTGATCGTTTGCAGGGATATTAATTTTTTTCATATCTTTGCGCCCTGTTTTTAGGAATATAAATTAAGATAAATATATAGAACGATGAAAAGGACATATCAACCGTCAAACAGGAAAAGAAAGAATAAACACGGATTTCGTGAGAGAATGTCTACACCTAACGGTAGACGGGTGTTATCTGCTCGCAGAGCAAGAGGACGTAAAAAATTGACCGTCTCAGACGAGGCGCATTATTAGTTTTTAATTGATTAGACAAAGGGTTGCCGGCAAGGTAACCCTTTTATTGTTTTGGGGACAGCGGAATATGAAAGGCGTTGTATTAAGCGGAATAAAATATACGGATAACCGGGATATTGTATATCTGTATACGGATTTAAGAGGCAGGCAGACCTGTATCCTGAACCGCCGGAAAAGAAGTAACCGCCTGTTTCCGCTTTCGTTAATCGAATTTGAAACTTCGGGCCGTCAGAATGCCGAAATACAGTATATTAAGGAGTTTGTTTATTCCCCGCTTCTTCCGGAAATTTTTACCGATATACGGAAAAGTTCGATTGCAATGTTTATCGGTGAATTTCTGTACAGAATATTAAAGGAAGAAGATTCATCCCGCGAACTGTTCGAATATATCAGCAAATCAATATGTTTACTCGACATGCTTCGCAATGGCGTTTCCAATTTTCATCTGCATTTCATGGTACAGCTGTCTAAATATGTCGGATTTTCGATTCAGGCAAACCAAAACGGCTATGATTATTTCGATATAAAACAGAATAAATTCGTGTTTATAAAACCGCTTCATCCTCAATTTTTCGACATGGACAATACAAAGATACTGTCCCGTCTGCTGGACTTGCCCGTCAATCAGTTGCACGACCTTAAACTCAGCGGGGAACAGCGTATAGACTTCGCAAACCGCATGCTCGGCTTTTACTCATTCAGATTCGACCATACGCTGATGATCAAATCACTGAACGTACTGCACGAGATATTCAACTGACAGTTCGGGAAATCCGTCATATCCTTTTATTTGAAATCATTTTCGTACCGCAACTGAAAAGGTTTGATGACGCTTATTTTTTTACCACAAAGTACACCCATTTATTGGCGTTGTATTCTATATTTTATTTCCCTTCGTCCTGTTTAATGCTCGACAGATATAATAAAAAAAAGTAGTGGAATGTTAGAGGAATTGTTTAAAGTTTGAAGCAAATAATATTGAGTTTTCCGAAGGGATACACTCCACTACTTATGTTATTCTTCTTTATATACCTATATACCGCAAAAATAAAATCTCACATTTTGTCGCCGCAAAGGTATATAAATTTCTTACATATCATAAAAAAACTGAAT
>JAISPE010000326.1 GCA_031275145.1 Prevotellaceae bacterium
TTTATCTGTAAGTTTTCAACGTCATGACCAGACTTATTCTGGAAAGGTTTTCAACATTATTACCGTTCAGGATTTCCATGTTTTTGACAGATGCGGCCATAATATTAAAAGACACACCCAGCGACATATTTCTCATAAGCATAAAATCGGCGCCGATGGAAGTTGCGAAGCCGAAATTGTTTTTCCGTATATTATATGGGACATTATTGAGTTTTAAATCATTTGTATAGACAAAATATCCCAGAACAAAATCGCAGGAAGCATAAAATTTGTTATTTCGCGGGATTGAGCGTATGGATATTAACGGCCCTGCGAAATAGATATTTACATCGTCCTGACGCGAGCCTTCATATTTGTTGTAGGATATGTATTCCGTTTTGCTGTCTGCGCCGAACATGGCGTAATTAACACCTAAACCTATGTTTGGAGACACAAAAAATACAGCGTCAGCGCCGAAACGGAGTCCAAATTTCAATGATTTTTTGTATTTCAACAATTCCTCGGATATATCTGCCGGTTCGGGAGATATTATCTGCTCAATACCTCCGTTCACACCGAATCTCCATTGCCGGTAGTCGGGATAATTAGTTTTAAGCCGTTTATTTATTTCTTTTTTATCAAAAGAGGAAGAATCTATTTCTGCAAGTTTTTTATGGAACAAAGATTCCGGATTTATTCTTTTGATGAGTATTGAATCCCGTTTTTTCATATCAACAGAATCGTTTAGCTGCACATCAGCGCTTTGGCCGTCCTGAGCATTCAGGCCCGCCGGCAAACAGAAAATCATTATTATAACATAAACAAAACGCCTCATACCGTTGTACTACTAAATATTAACCTGTTTCCAATTAACACAAACTTTGTTATCTATACTCACCAACAATTACTGTCTCAAGTTTGTTGTAAATTTCGGGACTTTACCCGCAAAATATATGCCATTCCATACAATTTTATGTAAAAAGCCGGTATTAAATATAAAAAATAAACGGGAAAGCGTCTGTATAAAGTACTTTCCCGTTTATTGATTATACCGGAAATTATTTCTTCTTTAAAACCGGCGCTTTATTTTTCTTACTGTTTGCATCAATCTTTTCATTATTCTTTTTATCGTTTATTTCGATAAGGTCGTATGCCACCGGTATGGCAACGAATACCGTTGAATATACGCCGACAGCAACACCTACCATCAAAGCGAATGAAAAACCGCGGATTACCTCGCCTCCCAGAATAAATATGGCGAGCAAAACGACTAACACTGTTGCCGAAGTATTGATAGTCCGGACAATAGTCGAACTTATCGAACTGTTTATATTGTCGTACCAGCTGTGTTTGGGATACAGCGCCCTGTTTTCCCGAATACGGTCAAATATTACCACTGTGTCGTTGATAGAATATCCGATTATGGTAAGAATTGCAGCGATAAACGACTGGTCTACGTCCATTGTCCACGGGAACAGTCCGGCGCCTATACTGAACAGCGCCAGCGTAATGGCCGTATCATGCGTCAGAGCGACCACTCCTCCCAGACCAAACTGCCATCGGGAGAATCTTATTGCGATATAGACGAATATTGCAATAAGGGCACAGATAACCGCGATGATGGCATTGACCTTCATGTCTGTGGCTATAGTCGGGCCTACCGTTTCGGAACTGATGATTCCGTTCGGATTCGTATCGGTGGATGCAAATTCGGAGTATTCCAGTTTGTGTTCAAAAAAATCTTTTAATGACGTATACAGTTTCCCCAGAATTTCCTTGTCCACTTCTTCGGAACTGTCGTCAATCTTGTATTTGGTAGTTATTTTTAACTGACTGTTTGGCCCGTACTGTTTGATTTCGGCAGAAGGATCGAGCTCGTTTCTTACCGAAGTCCTGACATCGGTAATGGATACCGGCTGGTCGAATTTTACAACATAAGTACGTCCGCCCGAAAAATCAATACCGTAACTCATTCCTTTTGTAAACATGAAACCGATTCCGATAATTATACATGCAGCGGACAGGATATACGCTTTTTTTCTGTGTTTTAAGAAATCGAAATGTACGTTTTCGAGGAAATTCAGGGTTATTTTCGTGCCTAAGGAAATGTCTTTACCTTTACCGAGTAACCATTCGAATATGAGACGCGAGATGAAGATGGAAGTAGCTAACGATGTGATGATACCGACAACCAGTGTAACCGCAAAACCTTTCACCGGGCCTGTTCCCAGAATAAGCAGTATGACACCTGTTATCAAGGTGGTTAACTGTCCGTCGATGATTGCCGACATAGCATTTTTGTAGCCTTCTTTCAGCGCTATACGCATACTGTTTCCGGCTTTCAATTCTTCTTTTATACGTTCATAGATAATGATATTTGCATCGACGGCCATACCCAGAGTCAGTACTATACCGGCTATACCGGGCAGCGTCAGTACAGCTCCGAAAGAAGCCATTGCTCCGAAAAGCAGCAGGACGTTAGTTATCAATGCTATATTTGAGGTAATACCCGCCTGTCCGTAGTAAAACCACATATATATAAGTATGAGAATAAATGCAAGTACAAATGAAATCATACCTGCATTGATTGACTGCTGTCCCAGTGAAGGTCCTACGACGGCTTCCTGAACGATTTTGGCAGGAGCAGGCATTTTTCCGGATTTCAGGACATTGGCAAGGTCGCTCGCTTCATTCGAGGAAAACTCTCCCGTAATCTCCGACGAGCCGCCTTTGATTTCCGTCTGTACATTAGGATACGAATATACATATCCGTCGAGTACGATAGCGATGCTTTTTTGCAGGTTATCCGCTGTAAGTCTTGCCCATACATTTGCGCCTTCGGCGTTCATATCCATGGAAACACTGAATCCTCCCCTGTTTGAAGTCGCAACTCTGGCGTCGGAAATAACGGAGCCGTCCAAAGGAGGCGTTCCGTCGCGGTTTGATTTTATAGCGATAAGAGCATAAGTTGTTTCGCCTTTATCTATGGCTTTTATTGTCCACATCGGTTTAAATTCAAACGGGAAAAGATTTCTTACCCTGTCCAGTTCAAACCATGCATCAATTTTTTTCATGTTTTCGGTTGTAGCATATCCGATAACCGGCCCTTTCATCGGACGTCCGTCCTGAGAAATTGCGGGGGTCATAATATTGAACAGCGGGAAGTTATCCATGGACAGAGAATCAGCGCCAATATTCAGGGAATCGGCGAGGGCATCCAAAGCCAGAGAATCTTCGTCTATCGTTGCCGAAGCGCGGGCAGCGGAATCATCACTGCCTGTATATGTTGCAGAATCAGGGCAGGATGCGTTATTTATTATTTCTGAAGCCTTTTTCTCGGCATCCATGATTTCTTTTATTACATCATTGGCCTGTTGCAGCATCCCGATTATTTCGGAATTTTCGTATGTTTCCCAAAATTCGAGACTGGCTGTACCCTGCAACAGTTTGCGTACCCGTTCAGGCTCTTTGATACCCGGCAGTTCGACTAAAATTCTGCCCGATGTTCCTATTCTCTGGATATTTGGAGAAGCTACCCCAAAATGGTCGATACGGTTGCGTAACACGTTAAACGAATTGGCAATAGCGCTTTCAGTTTCGGCGTTAAGCACTTTAATCACCTCGCTGTTTGTCGATTCCGCCTTAATTCTGTCACGAAGATCGTAAGTTCCGAATACCCGCGACATAGGCGTACGCTTTTCTTCTGGCTTGATTTCGTTCTCGATTTCGTTCCACGATTCTTCGAAAAGAGTAATGAAGTCGGAAGTTGAAGATTTTTGTTTTATCTGCGCCTGTTCCAAGGCTTTGACAAAGGTCTGGTCATTGCTTTGATTCGACAGAGCTTTGAGAACGTCGGGTATGGATATTTCCATCGTTACGTTCATACCTCCCTTGAGGTCTAATCCAAGACTTAATTCTTTGTCTTTACATTCTTTGTACGTGTATCCGAGCCATACTTTTTCGTTTCTTTTAGTTTGGAGAATCTCCGCTTCTTTTGCTTCATCAACAATTCCGTTGCTGTCGGTGGCTGCTTCTCTTGCCTGTCTTTCAACGTTTCTGGTCACAAAAGTAAACGAAAGCATCCATATACTGGCCAAAAAACAAAGTACTGCTACAAATTTTATAAACCCTTTAGCTTGCATGGTCCTTTAGTTTGAATTTTAATTTATTACAATTTTTAATTTTAATCATCTATAACTGTTCCTTCAACTTAATTTTTCATTACTTATATTGAAAAAACGAAGCGCAAAATTAGTCTTTTTTTCGATACCGTATATATATTTGAGTAAATAAAAATGTTTTTTATTTGATATGAAATATAAACAGCTTAGTTTTAAAAGGATTATAAAACGATTTTTTTTGGATTATTGAGTGAATACAGTGACAGTTGACAGTTGATAATTGGCAATTGATAACTCAAGTTTCCAGCTTTTTTACTGGACAAAGATTTATTTTATACGGTAACAGGAAAACAGGTAAAAACATGCCGGGCATCAAACTGCATGATTGCGTCCTGCCCCGGATTACCGTCAAAAAATGTCAAAAAAAGGAATTTTGTTAATTTTGTCACAAAAACAGATGAAGATATTTATAAAAGAGCAGATCGGAGAAGCAGACCGGTATACAATAGAAAACGAGCCTGTAACGTCCATCGATTTAATGGAACGGGCATCGGAGGCAATTGCCGGATGGATAAGTAAACACATTGACATACAGACTCCCTTACTGTTTATCGCCGGTAAAGGCAATAACGGAGGCGACGGACTTGCTGTCGCCCGTATTCTCTGCATGGAAGGGTACGGATGTTCAGTATATTTGGTATACGGCAGGGAGGTTATGAGCGAAGAATGTCGCATAAACCTGGAGAGACTGCCGTCCGGTGTTTCATTCGCGGATAATCTGACGGACACTGACGGACGCGCAGTTATCGTTGATGCGCTTTTCGGATCGGGAATTTCCGGAAAAGTCAGAGAGCCTGCGGCAAGCGTCATTTCGCAGATCAACAGGCTGAAAAATAAAGTGATTTCCATAGATTTGCCTTCGGGAATGGGCGCCGAACCGCCTGCACACCCCTGTCCGTGCGGGGAAACAGAAACCGAAGCTCTGCAAACAGTCAGGGCAGATATTACTTTAACGCTTGAGTTTCCAAAGCTTGCGATGATGTTCCCCGAAACGGGCGAATATGCCGGCGCGGTAACAGTCCTTCCGAT
>JAISPE010000069.1 GCA_031275145.1 Prevotellaceae bacterium
AAAAAAAGATTTAGCCCGAAAAACAGTCAGATATAAACCATTTAGGAAAAATATAGTCATATTGTGAAAAAAAGCGTAATTTTGCGGCCTGATATGATGTGTAAAAAGTGTATGTATAGATTAAAAAATGAGAGTATATTGCTGGTTTTAATAAGTTTGCTGGTTTCCGGATGCGCCGGTTACAATAAAATATTAAAAAATCCCGACCCCGAAAAACGGTATTCTGCCGGACTGGAATTTTACAATAATAAAAAATATTCCAAATCTACGCCTCTGTTTGAATCGTTAAACGCTGTTTATGACGGTCAGCCGCGTGGCGATACGGTGGCTTTCTACATCGCCAAAGGCTATTACATAATGAGCGATTATTATTCGGCGGAAAGTGCGCTGGAACGGTTTACGCGTACCTTTGGGCGCAGTAATTTTGCCGAAGAAGCTTATTACATGCGTGCGGTCAATCTCCACAGAATGTCTTCGCGGGCCTCTTTGGATCAGAGTAATACGATAGATGCAATAACTGCTTTCGACGTATTTAACACCAAATTCCCGAACTCGGAACTTGGGAAGGACAGGGATTATCTGGGCGAACTGAAAGGGCGTCTGGAAGAAAAATCGTACATGGCTGCCAAACTGTATTTTCAAATCGAAGACTATAAGGCGGCTATAGTAGCTTTACGCAACAGTATCAGGGAATTTCCCCACAGCAAATATAACGAGGAACAGTCGTTTTTAATGCTGAAAGCAAGCTATATATATGCAAAAAAGAGTATCAGAAAAATGCAGCCCGAAAGATATATCGCTACGATTGACGAATATTACAATTTTGTGAGCGAATATCCCGATTCAAAGTACAAAGCCGAAGCCGAGACCATGTACAGCGAATCTTTGCTGTTTACGCAAAGACGTGGAATAGATTTGAGTAACGAATTAAATATAAAACAATAAAAACAATTAATTATGGTGGATATAAAAAGATATAATGCGCCTTCGAATACGGTAACCCGCGATATCGAAAAATTTACTGCTCCGACAGGGAATATCTATGAAAGCGTGATGATTATATCGAAACGCGCGAATCAGATTGCCGCGGAATTGAAGCAGGAACTCTCGAAAAAACTGGAAGAATTTTCCAGTATAAGCGATAATCTGGAAGAAGTATTCGAAAACAGAGAGCAAATCGAAATGTCTAAATATTACGAAAAGCTCCCTAAAGCGGGATTACTTGCTACCCAGGAATTTCTGGAAGGGAAAATATATTTCAGGAAAGCGGAATCCAGCAAATAAACAGGCAAAGGCTCAAGTCATCAACAAAATTCACTGAGTCGTGCTCACAGGGAAACATATTTTGGTCGGAATAACAGGCGGTATTGCAGCGTATAAAGCTGCGACGCTTGTCCGTTTGCTTGTTAAAAAAAACGCGGAAGTCAAGGTTATCATGACCGAAATGGCTAAGCGTTTCATCACCCCGCTAACGATGGCGACACTCTCGAAAAATCCCGTTTTGGCTGACTTTTTCAATCCCGAAAACGGCGAGTGGAACAGTCATGTGGATTTGGGGTTATGGGCTGATGCATACATTATTGCGCCTGCCACAGCCAATTCCGTCGGAAAGATGGCCGCCGGTATTGCCGACAACCTGCTTCTTACGGCGTATCTGTCGGCCAAATGCCCTGTATTTGTCGCTCCTGCAATGGATTTGGACATGTACAGGCATCCCGCAACTCTTGGAAATATAGAGACGCTCCAGTCTCATGGAGATATAATTATTGAGGCTGAATCGGGAGAACTTGCAAGCGGACTTGAAGGTAAAGGCCGTATGGCTGAGCCGGAAACGATTGTCGCATGTATCGGTTCATATTTCGAAGCCCCGTTTTCGGGTTTGCGTGCATTGGTTACGGCAGGGCCTACATACGAAAAGATTGATCCGGTGCGGTTTATCAGCAATTATTCTTCGGGGAAAATGGGATATGCAATTGCCGAAACCCTTGCACAGCAGGGCGCTGACGTGATATTAGTCAGCGGACCGACGCATCTGTCGCCTCTGCATCCGAATATCAGGCGGGTTAATGTAATATCTGCCAGCGAAATGTATGAAGAATGCATGCATTTGTTTCCTTCGTGCAATATTGCTGTAATGTGTGCCGCCGTCGCCGACTTTACACCTGAAAAACAGGAAGAAAACAAGATAAAGCAAAAAACGGATTTAACGCTTTCGCTGGCAAAAACAAAGGATATCGCCGCCGAACTCGGGAAAATAAAACGGGACGGTCAAATTCTGGCAGGCTTTGCTCTGGAAACAGATAACGAACTGAATAATGCCAGAGAAAAACTGCAATCGAAAAATCTGGATTTTATTGTGCTTAACTCCCTGAACGATACTGATTCGGGCTTCGGCATCGATACAAATAAAATAACGATAATCGACAGCAGCGGCGAGGAAACATGGTTCGAGACGAAACCCAAAAAAGATGTAGCCCGGGATATTGCATCCCATATCCGGCAAAAATACGGACAAATAACCGATTTCGAATTATGATAAGATACCTGTACATAATAATGTTTTCCATTTTACCTGCGATTTCGGTTTTATCGCAGGAACTGAGATGTAACGTTACGGTCAATGCCTCGAAAATTCAGGGAACAAACAAAAATGTTTTCAGCACATTGCAGACTTCGCTCAATGAATTTATGAACGGGACAAAATGGACTAATCATACGTTTTCGGAAGAAGAACGCATTGACTGTTCGTTTTTTATAACTGTAAATGAATACAGCGGCTCACGGTGTGCCGGGTCGCTGCAGGTGCAGGCACGACGTCCCGTATACAAATCATCGTATCAAACAATAATTCTTAATCATGTGGATGAGGATTTTACGTTTGATTATATTGAATTTGACCGCATGGATTTCGATTTGAATACTTTCAAGTCCAATATCACGTCTGTGATGGCATTTTATGCATATCTGATTTTAGGTATTGATTATGACGGTTTTTCATTGAAAGGAGGCTCGCAGTTTTTCGAAAACGCTCAAATAATCATTACCAACGCTCAGCGGGAAAATTATCCGGGATGGAATCCGTACGAAAATGCTAACAGAAAAAACCGTTACTGGATTATCGAAAACATTTTGAGCAATTCGCACAGTTACGAACGTACTGCTTATTACAAATATCACCGTATGGGACTGGACCGGCTGGCGGAAGACCCTGTCGAGGGAAGAAAACAGATTTTGCAGGCTCTTGCCGATATTCTCAGGTCTTTAGAGGAACAAACCGAAACTTCAACTCCCTATATCCGCCTGTTTTTCGATGCAAAGTCAGATGAACTGATAAATATTTTCGCCGAAGCTCCACAAACCGACAAGGCCGAGGCATACGGTCTTTTGACCGCCGTAGATTCGTTTAATCCAAATAAATATCAGAAATTAAGGAAATAAAAGAAATCCGAACATGTTTAATTACACTTTATTATAATTATAATGCAAGACAATTTGAACTCTATTATTATGAAAGACGGAATATCCGGCGCAGGCAGGCCTGTTTTGACGGTCCGTGTTCCTGCAACATCCGCAAATCTGGGAGCAGGTTTTGACTGTATCGGCGTTGCGCTCAGTCTTTGGAATACTTTTGAACTGTATCATGTTCCCGAACAGAAGGAACATATTACAATTGAATCATACGGGGAAGCGGCTGACAAACTGCCGAAGGATCACACCAATACCATCGCCAGAGTTCTGTTTGAGGAACTCGACGAAACACTCGGACAAACCGCTCCCGGACCCCTCAAAATCGTTTGTCACAACAATGTACCCTGCGGCAGCGGATTAGGATCAAGCTCTACGGCTGTCATTGCAGGACTTGTTTTTGCACATGCCATCGCCCGTCGCGAACTGACCTGCGAAAACGTTGATACGCTGAAACGCGCCGTATTATCCCGCTCAGTAGAAATCGAAGGACATGGAGATAATGTCGTTCCGGCGCTTATGGGCGGTCTTGTCGTGGTTACACGCTCGGCAAACGGACGGTTGCTGACGCACAAGGTTCCCACGCAAAACCAGCGTGTTGTAGTATGCGTACCCGATTTTGCATTTCTTACTTCAAAATCGCGTGCTGTGCTTCCGCCTGCCTTGCCGCGTTCCGACGCTATTCATAACATCGGTCATGCGGTGATAACAATAGAAGCCTTGCGTACGGGAAATTTGAAACTGCTGTCCAAAGCGCTTGACGATAAAATGCACGAGCCGTACCGGTTCCCTGCTATCCCGGGAGCTATCGAAGCCCGCGAGGCAGCGCTTGATAACGGGGCTGTTGCAGCGTGTTTAAGCGGCGCTGGACCGGGAATACTGTCTTTCGTTGAAAACAGTCACGAACGTGTGGGCGAAGCTATGAAAAACTGTTTTGCAGAGGCAGGATTAAGCGCGCGTTACTGGATTTTAGATATCAACGAATCCGGCACAGAGATTGTTTTAGGTTAAATCCGGGATTTTATGCGATTTACAAGCACACGGGGCGGCGATACCGCTACTTTTAGCGAAGCGGTCATCAAAGGATTGGCAGGCGACGGAGGACTGTTTGTGCCGGAAACGATGCCGGATATCAGTTCATATTTAACGCGCTGGCGCGGATTGCCTTATACGGAACTGGCTTATTCTTTTCTCTCGCTTTTTGCTACGGATATTTCCGGTAATGAATTGCGTCACTGTGTCGAAAATGCATACGGCGCTTTCCCCGACCCGAAAACTCCGGCTCCGTTAGTCGAACTGAATACCGGTTTGCATGTCCTGGAATTATTCCACGGACCTACGCTCGCTTTTAAGGATTTTGCACTGCAACTGCTTGGACAGCTTTATGGCCGGCATATACGAAATACGGGACAGCCGGTTAATATCCTCGGCGCTACCTCAGGAGATACAGGCTCGGCAGCTATTCACGGAATGCTGAAACAGCCCGGTACTCACAGTTTTATCCTTTATCCGGAAGGCGGTATAGCCGGATTGCAGGAACGGCAAATAGCGTGTACGGGTTCGCCTCTCGTGCATCCTTTCGCTGTACGGGGCAGTTTCGACGAAGCACAAAGCATTGTTAAACAGATTTTCGGCGATGCAGCATTTTCTTCTGCATATTCGCTTACGGCCGTCAACTCTATAAATATTGCACGTATTCTTGCTCAATGTATTTATTATCTGGATACAGTACTTAAACTTGACGTAAATGCAGACCGGCCGCTTGAGTTTATTGTGCCTACGGGTAATTTCGGCAACGTGCTTGCAGGATGGATGTTGAGTAAAATGGGGATACAGGGATTGCGGTTTTGTGTGGCGACAAATGTCAATTCCGTTGTATCGGTCTTTTTCCAGACAGGCGAATACCGTCCCGGCAAAGTTACTCCAAGTCTCGCTCCTTCCATGGATATTCAGCAGGCGTCAAATTTCGAAAGATGGCTGTGGTGGCATTTCAGTGGCGACAGTGTCCGGGTATGCAAGGTGATGAACGCTTTGCGGCGCGACGGCAACTTTATCCTGAATGAAATACCTGCCGATAACGATATTATCCGTACAGCATCCTGCGATAATGACGGTATCAAAACATGGATTGAACGAATATGGAACGACAAAAATTATCTGATTGACCCTCACACCGCCTGCGCTTTTACAGCAGTACGCGAAAATGTGCGTACGGTGATACTTGCAACGGCTCATCCTGCTAAATTCCCGGAAACAATTATCTCGGTAACAGGACAGTCTCCAAAACATCCGTCTCTGGAAGTATTAAAGCAACGAACCGTAACAAAACAAATCCTGCCGGCAGATACCGAAACGGTAAAAGCAGCAATCGCCAGAATACTGGACATCCGGTGATAATTTTAATTTTTTACCGCAAAGAACACAAAGTTTTGCGCAAATATTGTCAAGACTTTGCGTCCTTTGCGCAACTCCCTGCATTTTTTGCGGTAAAAAAGTTATTCCTCGCGCGGTGTAGTTTTGTGAGTTGGATATGCGACCAGCCTGCCGGCAGGCAGACGAAGCAATCCGGGACGGGTCGTCATTGCGAATAACCGTTTCGTACCGCAACTGAAAGCGTGATGACGCCTGTCAAAAGTCCGAAGGACTTCAATATGAAACTTCAGTTCGGCGTAGCCAATAACCCC
>JAISPE010000163.1 GCA_031275145.1 Prevotellaceae bacterium
AACCGTTTCAGACGGATTTGTGTCGAAGGGTCAAGCGCCGTAAAAGGCTCGTCAAGTATCAGTATTTTCGGATCGCCGAGCAGAGCGGCCGTTATTCCGATCTTTTTCTGGTTTCCTTTGGAGAAGTCGCGGATTAATTTTCGCGTACCGAGTATTTCTTCATTAAAAAAATCTTTCATGGAATCCATAAAATCGGCAATATCTCCTTTCGACTTTTGATATAACTTCCCCACGAACGAAAAATATTCTTCCGGCGTAAGATAATCAATCAGAAAACCCTCATCGAGAAACGAGCCGACAATGGATTTCCATGAATCGTTGCGCGCTACCTTTTGATTTTCGATTTCGACATGTCCGTTTGAAGCTTCGACCAGATCAAGGATTAAGCGGAACAGAGTGGTCTTGCCTGCGCCGTTATTTCCCACTAACCCGAAACTTTCGCCCTGCGGAACTGTCAGTTCCGGAATATTCAGTACGGTTATCCCGCTGTACGTTTTTTGAAGATTGAAAACCTGTATCATATCTGTATATATTAATGTATTTATAATTATTCGGAATCTCTAAAGCCCTGTGCAAGGACATATTTACGCTTATTGAACTGATTAACGCAAAGAGTAAGCATCTGTTTGCGAAAAACAATGCCCAGCAGTCCGATACCGGCTAATATTGCCATTATAACGGATGTCTCCATAAAAAAAGACAGTACGCCTGTAACCGTCATCGGAATAATCATCAGAGGCAGAAGAATCAAAAAGTTTTTGAACGTCGTCCCCTGATAGTTAAACGCCGTTCCCTGCGACAGATCGATGCGTTTCGTATTATACGAAGCAAAGAAAAGCAGAATGGCGGTGTTTATCCCGACATTGAAGAGAAATGCGGCAATCTGCATCTGTATTATTCTTATCCCGAAGAAGAAATAGGGCGTCGTAAGAATAAAACAGATCACGTTGAACGCAACCAGAAGATTGTAGTTGGCTTTTATATAGTGGGGTATCGGGATATTTTTAGTCATCAGACCGTCGAAATACGCGCTGTCCCAGCTGATAATCCACTGTCCGTACATAAACATCAAAAATCCGGTGACAAATATTGCAATGAAAAACAAAAATCCCTCCCTGTTGCCGTATACACCATTGGTGTAGAATATCAACCCGTAAAACAGAAAAAGTGCAGACATATACAACATTGAACGTGTCCGTTTATGACGCAGAATCAGTTTTAATTCCAGAGCCATAAAGTCGCCTATGGAGCCGAAACGGTCAAGAAACGACAGGTTTATCGTTTTCGTATCGACGCCGGAGTTTTTGTTTTTCCTGTTGAAGTATTCGGGGTAATAGTTGCGGGCGAAAAACCGTCTGTTCAAAACAAACGCAAGCACCGGAAACAGTAATAATAAAGCGCTTCCCCAAACGTGTTGAAACAGAAATCCGAAAACCGAACCCGAAATACCGGATAATGAAAACACGTTGAAAACTTCCAGTGCGATGATGCCCGCTATAACGGCTATTATCAGTATGAAAGATGTAAAGACAGACGTAAACCGGCGTTTAAGGAAAGCCGTAAACAGCGAATTGAACCATATAATAAATACCGCATTAAGTACAAACCGGAACGCTCCCGCTCCGCCGTAATATTCGCTTACCGAGGTTATCGCAAACGGGATAACAATCAACAGTGTCAGATAGTTCAACGGCGAGGCCAGCGGTTTAAGGAGTAAAAAATTGACTATCGTCGAACGTTTTACGGGCAGCATCTGATATGTGAATAAATTTATTGTGCCGAGCTGCTGCATGAACAGCCGGAACAGTATGCCGCCCAGGATTATATATATCATTACGCTGTTGATTAACTCTGTCGGATTCATGCCTGTCTTGGCGTGAAACTCTTCGAGTACCCTCCCCAGCTGAAATCCCAGTATTAAAAATATCGCGGCAAAATAAACGGCCATCAAAGCAACAACAATATTTACCGCTAAATTTTTGTAAAATGCTTTCGATCGTGCGGTTTTCAACCATTCCTGTCTTAATAAGTGCTGTACAATCATAATTATATAGTTTTATAAAACGATTTATTACGTAATTCAATGGCACAAAGATAATGCTTTATTTTTATAGACAAAATTCCTTTTGACAGAAACTCATTGTCTGAACTGGTCAAAAAAAGAATTCTGTCAAAAAAAAAAGAATTCTGTCAAATATTTTATATCTTTGCGCCGAATTATTTACAACAGTCATATTATTATATAATATAAAAACAGAAAAAAAATGTCCAAAAGATTCAGTTTAGAAGGAAAAACAGCATTCGTTACCGGGGCTTCGTACGGAATAGGAATGGCAATAGCGAAAGCTTTTCACAGCGAAGGCGCTGCAATCGTGTTCAACGACATCAATATTGATTTGGTTCAAAAAGGGATAGCCTCTTACAGGGAAGCGGGAATCACAGCCAGCGGATATGTCTGCGATGTTACAAGCGAAGAGCAGGTTGCAGAAACAGTGTCAAAAATCGCCGCCGAAGTCGGGACGATTGACATTCTGGTGAATAATGCCGGCGTAATCAAACGCATACCCGCACTTGAGATGACTGCCAGGGAATTTTGGCAGGTGATTGACGTTGATCTTGTCGGGCCGTTTATCGTTTCCAAAGCCGTTGCTCCCGGAATGATAGCGAAAGGCGGAGGCAAAATTATCAACATCTGTTCGATGATGAGCGAACTGGGACGTGAAACCGTCTCGGCTTATGCGGCGGCAAAAGGCGGATTGAAGATGCTCACCAGAAACCTCGCATGCGAATGGGCAGAACATAATATTCAGGTAAACGGAATCGGACCCGGATATATTGCTACCCCGCAAACAGCCCCCCTGCGTGAAAAAGGACATCCGTTCAACGAGTTCATTATAGCAAAAACACCGGCGGCGCGCTGGGGTACGACCGAAGATCTGGAAGGTCCAGCTATATTCCTTGCATCTGCGGCTTCCGATTTCGTAAACGGTCATGTCCTTTACGTGGACGGCGGCATCCTCGCTTACATAGGCAAACAACCGAAATAATTTGTAATCATATATAATTAATTAAACATGGCAAGATACACAAGAATAGAAGTATGTCGGAAGATATTCGAAACGGGAATGCTTCCGATATTTTATCATCCGGACGCCGGAGTGATGCAGCATGCTTTGAAAGCATGTTACGATGGCGGCGTCCGTGTGTTTGAATTTACTAACCGCGGCGATTTTGCGCACGAAATTTTCGCACAGTTAGAGAAATGGGCGGCGGTGGAATGTCCCGGAATGATTCTGGGCGTCGGAACGATTGTCGATGCTCCCACAGCGGCGCTGTACATACAGTGCGGGGCTAATTTCGTGGTAGGTCCGTCGTTGAATCCCGACATCTTTAAAGTATGCAACCGCAGGCAAATAGCTTACGTCCCGGGATGCGGCTCGGTGAGCGAAATCGGTTATGCACAGGAACTGGGCGCGGAGATTGTAAAAATTTTCCCTGCCGGAAATGTTGGCGGTCCTTCGTTTGTGAAAAACATGAAAGCGCCGATGCCATGGACAAGAGTCATGGTTACCGGAGGCGTAGAAACGACCGAAGAAAATCTCTCGCAATGGTTTAAAGCCGGAGTTGACTGTGTGGGAATCGGCTCGTCGCTCTTCCCGAAAGAAGCGGTTTCGAACGGGGAATGGAGCAAAATAAGCGATATATGTAAAAACGTGCTGTCTGTTATAAATAAAATACGCAGCTAAAAAACTGAAATAAAATGGGAAAATTTAATGAAGTAAATGAAAAAATCGGAAATTACAGGTGGACAATCTGTGCGCTTATATTTTTCGCAACCACTATCAACTATCTGGACAGAACGGTGCTCGGCTTGCTGAAACCGACGCTCGAAAGCGAAATGGGA
>JAISPE010000167.1 GCA_031275145.1 Prevotellaceae bacterium
TTAGTAGAAGAGAGTCATTGCAGAGGCAATTACCAGCAATATAAAAAGAGAGTTTGCGATAATATTTTTATTGATTATAACGAATAACATTCTCAGGTATATCGTTGTAGAGATAAAGATTATCGGAAGCACAAACTTGCTTTCGGGGGTAAAAAACAGAAATATCAGTATCGAAAAAAACATCAGGACGGAAAACGAACGTATGCAGGATATTGTCTTTTGATTTATTCTCCTGCCCGTTGATTTTACGGGTATAAACATTTTAATGCCAACCAGTATGAGAATAAATACACAGAAAATATATTGAGACATTCTCATTTCGGCGATTCCTGCGGACAGACTGTCCGGGATAATATTGTTGACCGTTGTTTCAATCGGGTATAACCAGTTGCCCGTCAAAAAGTGAAAGATAAAAATTGCAAAATAGAACGGGACAAGAAATCCTGCGATTGAAATTATCCAGTCTCTAAGTTCGGCTATCTTAAACCGATACAGCGAGATTATATACGGCACAAACAAATACAGCGAAAGACTGTAAAAACAGGCTGCTATCCCCAGATACATTGACGACAGAAATATTGCACTGTAATTAGACGTATTTCTGTAGATATTAAAAAGCGTATCGTACGACAGCAGAATAAAAGCGACTGCAAAATGGATTCCCGACAGCGGATGTAAAAAAGAAAATCCTCCGACCTGAACCGCCCACAGCCATACAAGCAAATGTTCTCTGCCGGTGACGGATATATGATCGAAGTTGATTTTATAGATTAAAATTCCGTTTATCAGTACCGGTATTATGGAAATCAGCGTCCATAACCGTCCGTACAGAATATCCGGAAATCCTGTAAAAATCGAATTTGCCCATTCCGCTTCATCCGGAATGTCAAAAAACCAGTCTTTCGCATACAGCAGCAACAAAATAAGCAAGGCAAACAGCAGAATCCTGAATACCTTGCGTCTAATGTTGTCGAATATCATCTTAAATCAATATCTTACATCCTTTCGGGAACGTCTGTCCCCAGCAGGAACATTCCTTTTTTAATTATTTCCGCAACCTGGTACGACAGAGCCAGGCGCATGTTCCGGTTTGCGGTATTTTCCTCTTTCAGAATAGGATAATCGTGATAGAACTGGTTATATTCTTTTGCCAGATCGTAGACATAATTGGCTATCAGCGCCGGCGAAAAGTTTTCTCCGGCAAGCTGTACCGTTTCGGGGAACATTTCGATAATCTTAATCAGTTCCAGCTCTTTAGTATCCGGAGTTGCCTCATTCAGCCTGTCCGAAAACGGCGTTCCTTCATTTTTACGCAGCACCGAGCGTATCCTTGCATGGGTATATTGAATAAAGGATGCCGTATTTCCATTGAAATCAATTGATTCTTTTGGATTGAAGAGCATGGTTTTCTTTGGATCCACTTTAAGAATAAAGTATTTCAGCGCGCCAAGACCAATCATATTAACGATACTGTCAGCCTCTTCGTCTGTCATTTCATTGAGCTTGCCCAACTCTTCCGACACTTCCCTCGCTGTCCGCAACATCTCTTCGATCAGGACATCGGCATCGACCACAGTACCTTCCCGCGATTTCATCTTGCCTTCGGGCAGTTCCACCATTCCATACGACAGATGGTAAATATCGTCGGACCATTTGTATCCGAGTTTAAGAAGAATCAGTTTAAGGACCTGGAAATGATAATTCTGTTCGTTTCCGACGACGTATACAAGTTTGTCGAATTTATATTCGTCGAAACGCTGTTCGGCCGTTCCCAGATCCTGAGTCATGTACACCGATGTGCCGTCGCTGCGCAGGAGCAGTTTCCGGTCTAAACCGTCGCCGGTGAGGTCAATCCATACCGAGCCGTCGTCTTTTTTAAAGAATATCCCTTTCGATAAGCCTTCTTCAACGATTTTTTTGCCCAGTATCCATGTGTTTGATTCGTAGTATATTTTATCGAACGCGACTCCGAGTTTGCTGTACGTTTCGTCAAATCCGGCATATACCCAGCCATTCATTTTTTCCCACAGTGCGATTGTTTCGGGGTCTTTGGCTTCCCACTTTCGGAGCATGTCGCGCGCTTCCGTAAAAACCGGCGCGCTGTTTTCGGCTTCCGCCTGCGACATCCCTCCGGATACAAGTTCCCGGATTTGCGATTTGTATTCCCTGTCGAATCTGACGTAATAGTCTCCAACCAGATGGTCGCCCTTTTTTCCGGTCTGTTCCGGAGTTTCGCCGTTTCCGAATTTCTGCCATGCAAGCATTGATTTACAGATATGAATACCCCTGTCGTTTACCAGATTCACTTTTATAACTTCGTGTCCGCAGGCTTCGAGTATCCTGGAAACCGACCATCCCAGCAGGATATTGCGTATATGTCCCAAATGCAATGGCTTGTTAGTATTCGGCGACGAATATTCGACCATAAAACGTTTCCCTGTCGGCGCAAAGAAACCGAAATTTTCGGCGGATATATATTCCGAAAGCTTTCCGAGCCAGAACGGGGGTTTCAGTTTGATATTCAGGAATCCTTTGACGACATTTATACTCTCGACAGTGTCCATTCTTTTCAACAGAGTGTCGCCCAATTCTTTTACTGTCTGTTCCAGGGGTTTCCCGCTCCATTTCACAAACGGGAACACGACCAGAGTATAATCGCCTTCAAATTCTTTCCTCGTCTTTTGAATCTGTACGGCGTTCTCCGGCGCGTCGGGATATAATTCCTTGACAATATCTGCAATATGCGACTTAATGACCTCTTCTACAATCATGGCAGCGCTTATTTTTTACCCTGGTTTGCAACTGCCGCCATTTTTTTCCTGATTTCTTCGGGGTCGCCCAGAAAATAATCTTTAACAGGATTTATATCACCGTCAAATTCAAAAACGTAAGGAACAGCCGTAGGAAGATTCAGGCTTACGATTTCCGAATCGGATATGTTTTTCAGAAACTTTATGATCGCCCTCAGGCTGTTGCCATGAGCGGCAATTATAATCTGGTCGTACTCTTTCAACGACGGTACGATAACCTTTTCCCAGTAAGGCACAGCTCTTTCAACCGTTTCCTTCAATGATTCGGTCAACGGGATTTCGCTGTCTTTCAATCCGGCATAGCGAATATCGGAACGGGGGTTGCGGGGGTCGTCGGATGCGAGGGGCGCGGGGGCGATATCGTAACTTCTGCGCCATACAAGTACCTGCTCTTCACCGTACTTTGCGGCGGTTTCCGCTTTGTTGAGACCTTGCAGCATGCCGTAATGTTTTTCGTTAAGCCTCCACGATTTTTCAACGGGTATCCAGTCCAGATTCATTACATCCAAAACCCCGTTCAATGTTTTGACGGCTCTTTTCAGGTACGATGTATAAGCTTTCTGAAAGCAAAAACCGTTTTCTTTCAAAGTATTACCGGCTAAAACCGCTTCTTCGATACCTTTCGGCGACAAATCGACGTCTGTCCAGCCTGTAAATCTGTTCTCGTTATTCCAGACACTTTCTCCGTGACGGAGCAATACAACTTTTTTCATTATTTTATATGTTTATTAATTAATAATTTATTCTAATTTCTAATTATCTTCACTTCGCTCGACAGACCGATTTTTATAATCGCCGAAGGTTTCCCTGTCATTTTGCCGGCGTATTTTGCATCAACAACATAATCGACGCCTTCGATGACTGTTTTTGATATTTCGCTGAAAGACTGTGGGGCAGGCATACCCGATACGTTTGCCGACGTCGATACCAGCGGCCGTTTCAAGGTTCTAATCAGGCCATTGCAGTAATCGTGGTTTACCAGACGTATTCCGATACTTCCGTCGGTATCCGTTATTCCGGCAGACAGGCCGCAGGCTTTCGGAAAAACGACGGTCAATGGCTTGTCGGATATCCCGACCAACTGAATTGCAATGTCCGGAACAGTCTGTACATAACGGTATATCATATCTGTGTCCGAAACAAGTACCAGCGCCGGTGTTCCTTCTTCCTTTTTTTTCAGATTATACAGTTTTTTTACGGCTGCATCGTTTGTGGCGTCGCAGCCTATTCCCCATACCGTATCGGTAGGATACAGTATTATTCCTCCCCGTTTTAGAATCTCTGCCGCCTTTTTTATACTGTCTATCATTATGTTCTCTAAAAAATATCTATATGTAAATAATTTGCAAATGTACATATTTTTTGATTTACGGCTGTTGCTCGCGCACACTTCGGTGGAAATATCAGAATTAAAGAATTAACAGAATTTGAGCACAATTTTAAAGGGGTTGAACTGCTTCGCAGTTCTGATGAGGAGGCTATGTGTACCCCGAGCAAGCCGCAGGCGCAGATCGGGGTTATTCATATTTAACACCTTCGGTGTTATACGAAGGTCTCTTAATATGCCACTTGCGGCGTTTGCTATCCCGCAGGTCGATGACATCGATGATCTGCGATTATGAAAATCTTGACTTTCAGGCAAACGAATTGAACAACCTATTTCGTAACACTTCTTTTGTAAATTATGAAAATTGACTTCGTCGAATAAAGGTTTGACTTCGTCGATTTAAAAATTCTGTTAATTGATTTAAAGGTTCTGTCATAAAAAAAATCTGTCATAAAAAAAATTTTGTCATAATTCAGAATTTTCACTTAATTTTGTGACATGTTTTTAAAATGATTTTATATGAAAAAAGTAACATTAATCATGCTGTTTGCTTTATTTTCGCAAATAGCCGTATCTCAGGATAAGTTCATTGACATCCTGAAGACCGAACTGAAC
>JAISPE010000180.1 GCA_031275145.1 Prevotellaceae bacterium
TATTTTCCCTGTTGTCAAACGGGAACGAAAAATAATACAGGTAAGGATAGATCCAGGAGATATACGTGACTTTGGCTTCGTCTTCGGTGGTCAGCATCTCAATATCTTTCCTTTCCGTGATAGCCTGTTGCAGTTCAACCGCATTTAACGGGATGCCGCCGGACAGCGTAATCATATCAAACTGTGTGTCGATCATGACCCATTTATCCAGGTCGTTAATGAATACTTCCATTACGACATGCCCCGCTCCGGATGATTTTGTTTCGACATCTTTTGTTTTTAAAGCCAGTGTGCGCGATTTCAAACCGACAGCGTTCAGGCAGGCGGTCGTAACGATGCCATATTCAACGCACCTGAACCGCCGTCCTTTTTTAACTTCATCAAGTATGTAGAGTGCATCCCGCTTTTCGGGCTCGTTCCACCCGTCATGCTCCCACAAGCCATGCACCCATGATGCGATAATCCTTGCTTTTTCCAGTTTGGAGCTGCCTAATGCCGCCAGGCTGTCAACCGGATATTCCGCTCGGAGTTTTTGCAGGTAAAGCGTGTTCGCATCTTCATTATACTTAAATTGAATTTCATTATTCCGCCCGGATGCATCGAACTGCAACGTTTCATATTGCAGTTTTTTCTGTTTCGACTGTCCGTAACATGGAACGAGAATAACTGCCATAAAAAGAAATACGAATGTTTTCATCATTGTGTAACCCTGTTTGCTATTTTTTTCCATCATTATTATAATTTTTTTCGTACGCAAAGGTACAGTAAAAAAGTTATCCTCTGTAAAAAGGAAAATCTTCAGCGCAGCAACTTCCACTGTCGGGTGTACGACAAAATTCCCTTTTTTTTGACAAAATTCCCCTTTTTGACATATTTTTTTGACATAATTAACAGAATTTTCATAATTAGGGATGAGAAATAAATAAGACATAACGGTTAAAAAAACCTCATTTTTACCTAATTTTCCAAACAAAACAACCTCAGTAGCCTGGAAATGTGATATAAACCTCAGACCTCATTAAATCGATGGCATCCGGTTCGGTTTAATGAGGTAATGAGGTTGGCTTGTGTGTGTTACATTATTGCTACTGTGGTTGTTCTGTTATTTTGAATTAGGTGGAAATGAAGTTTTTTGTCTACGTTTGAACACCCTGCCCTGCAGGAGAAACTGTTATATTTTATTAATTTTCCTTCACTTATACTGCGCGCGATACAGTTTTGTGATAACGGGAGATTGCGGGTCAAGCCCGCAATGACGGCTAAGGCGTTATCAATAAATAAATTTATTCGTTGATGGCTACTAACGCCGGTTGTGACTGCGTTCCAGACTGTCGTCATTGCGGGATTGACCCGCAATCTCATATCACAAAACTGTACCGCGCGAGGAATAATTGACTTCGTCGAACTAAAAATTCTGTCAAAAAAGGGACATTTTGTACAAGTGTACTTTTCAATTGTACAGGTGTACTTTTCAATTGTACAGATGTACTCTTCAATTGTACAGATGTACTTTTCAATTGTACAGGTGTACTTTTCAATTGTACAGATGTACAGATGTACAGATGTACTGTTTACAAAAAGTGTTATTATGAATAAGATTACAGGTCAGGCCCGTGAATTATTTCACTATTATTTCGAGTGAAATAAAATTAGATATTTCGGAAGAACGGCTTATATCATTCGTGAAGTTCAGTTTGTTTGCCGGGATATTCAAATCGTTTACCAGTATTTGTTTTAATGTATATACCCTGTTGGAAAACAACTGTTTGTTTCCGAATGCATTATCTGTTTCATTGGAATAACAGTGGAAAACCACTGTCCATTCGGGATATGCTTTACAGTATGAAGCCAGTTCAACCAAAGCATCGAAAAATTTATTCTCGTCAGCAAAGCTTACGCGTCCGTCCTGAAATCTCATGTTTTTCAGCAGAGCTTCTATTTTAGGTTTATAACCCTGATACATTACGTTGTCAATTTTCACAGATGACAGTGATGTTTCAGGATTTGCCGGAGGAGTTACGGGATTTGCCGGAGGAGTTACGGGCGGTGTAACAGCAGGTTCTTTTTTCGCATTATTATCTTCAACACTGTTGTTGTTATTATTAACGACACTGTTGGCAGATGCATCGGGATTGTTCTGCGTCATACGGCTTACAAGTTGCGCCATATATTCCTGCTGTTTATGCTGCTGTTCGGCTATATACCGTTCATAACGCATGATCTGCGAATCACGGTCCTCATCAAGATTGATGGTGTCAATAATTTTTGTCGTTTTACTGGCAGCGCCGGTTTCTTCCTTTTCCGTCGGCAAAGGACAGCCATTATTTGAAGCCGGTCCCGCATCGTACGGGCAGACATCTTTATTGTCCGGAATACCGTCATGATCGGTATCCGGACATCCCTTGAACTGTTCCAGTCCTGCAGTAACAGGACAGTCATCCAGATGGTCGGGTATCCCGTCTCCATCACTGTCCGGACAACCCTTTGTCGATTTGGGTCCGGGAATATTGGGACACTCATCTTCGTTATCCGGAATATTATCGTTATCGCTGTCTATGACAGTCACAATGGCGCGATCCTGTTTCTTTCCTTTCTTTGATTTGACAGGATCTTTGTCGTCAGGAATGGAAAATGCAGTCCATCCGCATAGTATTAAAACTGACAATATACAATAAATCAACCTCATAATTGCTCTCATACCGTTAAAAATTTCCGCAAAGATACATCAAAAAATATATATTTTAGTATTAAATTGTGTGAAATTTTCTTAAAAGAGCAATATTTTCAATGTGATGCGTGTGAGGGAACATATCTACCGGCTGACATTCCACAAATTCGTACTGTCCGGCAAGCATGGATATGTCTCTTGCCTGCGTTGCGGGATTGCAGCTTACGTATATTATTTTTTCGGGAGCGATTTCCAGCAGTGTTTTCGGAATGGACGGATGCAAGCCCGCTCTCGGAGGATCGAGTATGACCGTATCCGGGAATCCGTTGATCTGTACAAACTCCCCGGTTAAAACATCTTTTATATCCCCCGCATAGAACGATGTATTGTCTGTTTTATTGATTGCCGAATTTATCTTCGCATCTTCTATCGCTTCCGGGACATATTCTATTCCAACGACTTTTTTCGAGTGTCCGGCAAGGAAAATGGCGATTGTACCCGTTCCGGTGTACAAGTCGTAAACCGTTTCGACGCCTTGAAGACCGGCATATTTCCGGACTACACTGTACAGATTATATGCCTGTTCCGAGTTTGTCTGATAAAAAGATTTTGGACCGATACGGAAAATCAAATCCTCCATTCTTTCTTCGATATACGGTTTTCCGGAATAACAGATTATATCCAGATCGCCGATACTGTCGTTTCCCTTTGTATTAACAACACAGTTTAACGAAGTTATATCAAATTTCCGTTTCAGCATTTCCATGAAATCCGTCTGTTTTTCTTTATCGTGACATCCGAATACGGCCGTCACCATAATTTCGCCGGTTGTCGATGTCCGGATAATCAGGTTTCTCAAAAATCCGGTTTTGTTTTTGATGTCGAAAAAGTCATATCCTTTGCTCAGAGCGTATGTTTTGGCCTGTATTCTTATTTCGTTTGAAGGAGATTTCTGCAGCCAGCACTTTTCTATGTCGAGGACTTTGTCGAAACGTCCTGAAATGTGGAATCCCAGGGCATTGGAGTCTGTATCGTGATTATTGCCGATTTCCGCTGCCGTCAGCCATCTTTTCTTCGAAAAGGTAAATTCCAGTTTATTTCTGTAGAAGACTGTCTTTTCCGAAGGCAGGACAGTCCTGACTGAAGGAGACTTGATTCCGCCTATACGTTCCAGCTGGTCGCGAACCTGCTGTTCCTTGTATTTCAACTGCTCGCCGTATGGAATCCTCTGGCTGACGCATCCTCCGCAATCGTTGAAATGCGCACAGAAAGGCTCCCGAGATATCGGCGAGGGACGGACTGTCTCCGTAACACGGCCTTCGGCATAGTTTTTTTTCCGGACTATCCTCATGTTCACAATGTCGCCGGGAATAGCGTCTTCCACAAAAACCACCATGTCGCCAATTTTGGCAATGGCTTTGCCTCCTGCCGCCCATCCCGTTATTTCGACATTGTCGATGTTCGATACTTTCATAAGATAACTGTATAATATTTAAAGAGATTCTATGTCTTTAAAATAATTTACAGTTCCTGTTTTTAATTCTGCGGTTGCCGCTTCGTCGCATACAATAATTCCTTTGGGATGAATCTGCAACGCGCTGACTGTCCATATATGGTTGATAGATCCTTCGACAGCATGTTGCAGTGCAAGAGCCTTATTGTGTCCGCTGGCAATGATCATGACTTCTTCCGAATCCATAATTGTAGCCACTCCTACCGTCAGAGCCATTTTGGGTACGGCGCTCGTATCGTTACCGAAAAAACGGGAATTGGCAATGATTGTATCCTTCGTAAGTGTCTTGATTCTTGTACGTGACGACAACGAAGAGCCCGGCTCGTTGAATGCTATATGACCGTCGGCCCCCACGCCGCCCATGAACAGATGTATTTTCCCGTAACTCCTGATTTTATTCTCATAACGTTCACATTCGGCCTCAAGATTTGCCGCATTTCCATTAAGAATATTAATGTTTTCGGGACGGATATCCACATGTCCGAAAAAATTGTTGCGCATAAAACTGTGGTAACTTTCCGGATGATCTTCGGGAATGCCCACGTATTCATCCATATTGAATGTCACAACGTTTTTGAACGATACTTTCTTTTTTCTGAAAAGTTCTATCAGTTCCTGATATACTCCCAGCGGGGAAGAGCCGGTAGGAAGGCCCAGGACAAACGGATTGTTGCCGGTCGGAGCAAATGCATTGATTTTGGACACAATATGGTTTGCCGCCCACTGCGAAACGCCTTTGTAATCTGCTTGAATAATAAGTCTCATAATATCAAAATCATATCTTTAAATCTAAATGCAAAATTATTCATTTTTTTTATATCAGTGGAAAAAAGGTGTGCGGTATGCCATCAATTTAAGGATTTTGCTGCCTCT
>JAISPE010000367.1 GCA_031275145.1 Prevotellaceae bacterium
AAGTTACAAATTTATAGACGCTACTACGCTTGAAATTATGTCTGCAAAGTATAGTAAAAAATGAAATCTGCGCAGACTGCAACCGAGTCCGAAAGCTTTGATTGTTTTCGCTCGGCGTAGCGTCCCCGCTACGTCGAAGCTAAAAGCAAGTCTCCCGACTTGCGCAAAGCGGGAGTTTTGCTTTTAACATTCGTGAGGCCGATTTACCGGCAGTTGTCACGCCTTGCGCAAAGCGGGAGTTTTGCTTTTAACCCGGCGTAGTCTGGAGACTGCGCCGAGCGAAAGAGTAGCGTCTTCGCTACGTTGAGCGCAGGCTTTGACGAATAAAATCAAAAAAATCATTTTAATCAAAAAAATCACAGTTCAGACAGAGACTATGCCGAGCGAAGGGCAGATGTAGTGACGGTATTCGTCCGCAGGTTATGAAAATCTTGCCTTTCAGTCAAAGCGATTGGGCAACTTATTTCGTAATGTTTACCAGGTAGCGACGAAGCAATCCAGAAATACACGACTTTCTGGATTGCTTCGTCGCTGCGCTCCTCGCAATGACGACGGGTCGCGGATTGCTTCGTCGCCATATTCTTCGACAAGCGTCATTACGTTTTCAGTTTCGGTACGAAACGGTTATTCGCAATGACGACCCATCGTGGATTGTTTCATCGCTGATTCTTCGACAAGCGTCATTACGCTTTCAGTTTCGGTACGAAACGGTTATTCGCAATGACGACAGGTCGTGGATTGTTTCGTCGCTGATTCATCGCTAATTCTTCGACAGGCGTCATTACGCTTTCAGTTTCGGCACGAAACGGTTATTCGCAATGACGATGAGTCGCGGATTGCTTCGTCTGCATGCCCATATCCAACTCACAAATTTAGACCGTTGGAAGCTTAAATTTCAGATATGTGATGGGTATTCCCTGCGCTGCATACCGGGTTTCGTAGAATGTTTTTATGTTTAACAGTTCGTCGTCGGGATTTTGAGCGGATATGTCGGTACACGAGTACAGCAATGTGTATCCGTATTCATTTATCACGTTCAGTGTGTAGTCGTGCAACATTCTGCTGTCCGTTTTCAGGTGGACAGAGCCTCCGCTTTTCAGGAATTTGCAGTAACGTTCGAGAAACGGGGGAGATGTAAGGCGTTTTCCCGGCCTGTTCATCTGAGGGTCGGGAAAAGTAATCCAGATTTCGTCAATCTCGTTTTGAGCGAAAAAGTTGTCGATAAATTCGATACGGATTCGTAAAAAAGCTGCATTCGGTATATTCTCCGTCGCAACGGTTTTTGCTCCACGCCATAAGCGCGCACCCTTGATGTCCACTCCGATGAAATTTCTGTCGGGATATTTGCGCGACAGAGCTACAGTATATTCGCCCTTGCCGCATCCGAGTTCCAGCACGACAGGATTGGAATTGCCGAATTTTTCTTTCCATTTTCCTTTATACCCCGGTTCGGGATTCCTCATGTCGCCGGAAGAAGGCTGATACAGATGCCCGAACAGTTTGTTTTCTTCAAATTTTCTCAGTTTGTCTTTTCCCATTACCGGTTTTTATGAAGTTCGTACACTCTGTTTCTGACATATTCGACACCTTTTCTGATTCCCATTTCCTGTAAATCGTGATACGGAATACTTTTGCCGATTTTCACTGTGAACCGTGCGTCTTTTTGCCGGAACATTTCGTCTGAAAGGTACAGCATTTCGATATTCGCTTTTATTCCCAGCGATTTCCGTATATTGGCAAAACGGTAGAAGAAACTGGAATTGTGTCCGTCGAAAAACATGGGCGTGACGTCTCTTTTATATTTTATCGCTTTTGCAATAAAATTCTTCTTCCATTCAAGGTCAATGATTTCGCCTTTTATTTTCCTCGAACACAGTCCGGCGGGGAAATACAGGACCTGTGTGTCGGAACTGTACAGTTCGTCGATTACCGTTGCGTAGTGTGCCGACTGCCGTCCGTGCTTATTGACGGGAGCGAAAACTTCACGCAAGGGAGTAAGATACATGAGCAGGTCATTGACAATGAATTTCACATTGCCGTAATATTCGCCTATGAGGTCGATAAGGACAATCCCGTCAAGCCCGCCCAGGGGATGATTCGAGGCAAAAATATACCGACCGTCTTTTGGAGGAAGATTTTCACAGTTGGCGACTGTGTAGGTTATGTTCAGATGTTCCAGAACTTTACGGTTAAATGACAGTCCTTTGTGTTCATATCCGTAGGCGGTGAGTATTTCGTTCACTTCGTCCTGATGAACAATCCTTTTCAGGTAGTTCACCACAAATTTCGGTAACATTTTATACAGTTTCGGATTTTTGTCGCGAAACGTTTTGTCCAGATCGACTGTAAATAAAGAATCCATGTTTTTTTGCAGTTATTTTTTTATCACCGGTTGCCGTAAAAGATTATCGACGATTTTCCGGAAAGCGTCGCCGTTGCCGCCCAGCACAACGGGAAGACCGGTGTCTCCGCTTTCCCGGATGCTCTGTACCAGTGGAATTTCGCCCAGCAGGGGAATCCCCGTTTCTTCCGCCATTTTTTTGCCTCCGTCTTTCCCGAATATGTAGTATTTGCTGCCGGGAAGTTCTTCGGGTGTAAACCATGCCATGTTTTCAATCAGACCTGCAATCGGAATGTTGATATCTTTGTTGCGAAACATGTTCGCCCCGCGTATGACATCGGCAAGAGCGACTTTCTGCGGCGTGGTAACGATGATGGCCGCCGTAACGTCAAGCTCCTGCACTATCGTAAGATGAACGTCGCCCGTTCCGGGAGGCAGGTCTATCAGCAGGAAATCGAGACCGTCCCAGTTGCTCTGTTTTGCGAGCTGTTTGAGAGCGCCTGTCGCCGCCGGCCCTCTCCATATCACCGCATCGTCGGGCGTCAGGAAAAAACCGATTGACAGGCATTTTACCCCGAACTTTTCTACCGGATCAATCAGTTCGAACCCGTCTTTTTCGATCATTGCCGGACGGACGCCGTTCATCTCCAGCATTGTCGGAATCGAAGGTCCGTAAACATCCGCATCGAGCAAGCCGGTTCTGAATCCTCTCTGCGCCAAAGCCACAGCCAGATTTACCGAAACGGTTGATTTTCCCACGCCTCCCTTACCCGATGCTATCGCTATGATATTCTTTATCCGGATATCGGGATATTCCTTTTTCGGCGGTTTGGGCGACTGTTTTTTCAAATCCAGTATTCTCAGTTCGACGCCGGGGAAAACGGGTTTCAGCTTCTCTTCAACCGCTCTTTTTATTGACGATACAAAAGCATCGTTAGGTTTAAAGACCAGATTCATGGCGATGATGTTATTTTCCGTACCGAGGTTTTGGACTATCCCCAGAGATACGATGTCGTCTCCGGTTTCGGGATGTTTTATTTCGGACAGTAACTCCCTTATTCTATCTGCATTGTGTACCATTTTATCTTAAAAATTTACGGCTCAAAAGTACAAAATAAACGGAAT
>JAISPE010000005.1 GCA_031275145.1 Prevotellaceae bacterium
AATTCCGCTAACTGTGAGATACTCAAAAACGAAGGAGTAATTTCCGCCGGTATGATTCCCAAGATAGACAATGCTTTCAAAGCATTAAATGCAGGCGTAAAAGAAGTCGTTATAAAATCTCATCTCGATTTGGACGATAACGATAAAGGTACACGGATAGTCATGACATACTGAGATCCTGCCTCGAACTCGAAATCGTGCCACTTTTACCACGATTTTTTTACCTTTTTTTATCATTTTTTACCACAAGGGCGCCAAAGGAGCGTTCAATAAATAAAGGTATTAATTATGGATTTATTTTCCGGCATCTCATCAATGGCCTGCCTGACAGCCTACCTGCCGGCAGGCAGGGCAGTCGGGGCAAAGAGCATCCCGTTAGGGATGCATCCCTAACGGGATGCAAAACAGGACGGTATGGTTTTTCTACCGAGCGATGCATCCCTAACGGGATGCCATAATTGATACCTTTATTTATTGAAGACTCCAAAGATCACAAAGGTAACACAAAACCCTTTGTGACCTTGCAGTAAAAACAGTGGTAACGAGCGGTAAAAAAACTCATGTCGGATTTTTAGAAAACCGTTTCCTTTTGGGTATATATGCTCAACTTATTTCGTAATGATTCCTTAATTCAAACTCAATCTATCGGTATTGATATTGAATACCGGAAAAGCAATAAGACAATACAAATTCTACAGATTTGCCTGTGATTATCTGTTTCATTTTTTATATCTGTGTGCCAGACAGATTTTCGTATATAAAACTTCGCTTTACACTTTTTCTACAGCGACTTTTGCATCATCCAGACTGAACTTGTTTACATCCGGTATTTCATCTTCTTCGAGTCCGAGCCAGTCGCGAAATTCTTCTGCCTTTTCGCTTTTAGGGTTAAGGACAAACGTTTCCTTTATTTCTTCGTATCCCCAAACGCCTCCGCAATTTTCCGGCGGACAAGCCCCCTTACCGTCTATACAGGTCGCTTTTTGTCTGTTCTCGTTAATGATTTTCTCCAGAGTAATTTTATGTACCCAATCATCGCCAAGGTCATAGATATAGATGAACCGTTTACCTTCCTTCGTAAAAATCTCTTTCAGTTTTTTGTTTCTCGAATCGGTAACCGGGCCTTCCCAATCGTCATCATCTGTCGGGATGCCAATTATTTCTTCCGAACCATATTCTTTTTCCGAGAATTGGTATACATGAGTATCCTCCCAGCCAAAGGCAGCCTGAATTACATGATGAAACCTGTGAAACGTAAATGTTTCCGGAACCAGGACTTTCCTCCATACCGGAGGTTTTGTTATGTCCTCAATCTGAATTTTGAATTGTAATGTCATGACATTTATTATTTAACAGTATACATTTCTTAATACTTTGAACAGTTTAAAAGATGAGGATCAATTTCAATTTTTACCGCATCCTGCTGTTCAGTTCATGTAAAAATCTTCACTCATATAAATAATTACTTCAATTATCCATATTTTTTAGTCGGGGTGAAAGGACTCGAACCTTCGGCCTCTACGTCCCGAACGTAGCGCGCTAGCCAACTGCGCCACACCCCGATAGACTTTATCTAACAATTCAATGACGCCAGGGCTATCGAATTGAGCTTTGTTTCTGTGGTATCGCCTCTTGACGAAAGAACACAGGGAGCTTTTGCTCCTACAACCATTGCTGCAAGCCGAGCGTTTGTAAACTTTCCTACTGTTTTATAAAACACATTTCCCGATTCAATGTTCGGAAATAACAGGCAGTCGGCGTCTGCGGCTACAGGTCCCGAAACTTTCTTGATTTCTTTAGCTTCCTCGTCAATCGCCACATCTACAGCCAAAGGACCGTCGACATAAGCTCCAGCTATCTGTCCTCTGTCTGCCATTTTTGAGAGAATAGCCGCGTCTACACATGCCTGCATCCCGGGAGACATTTGCTCTGTTGCTGCAATAACCGCCACTTTTGGCTTTTCGATACCTAACGATTTTGCCGCTTTTATCAGATATCCGCACATCGCCGTCTTTTGCTTCAAATCGGGCGCCGGAATGACTGCAATATCACTGAACAGTAACAGCTTATGATATACGGTAGTACTCATTAAAGTTATATGGCTGAGTATGCCTTTCGGAGGCAGCAATCCTATATCTTTATTGAGAATAGCCCTCATATACTTGTCAGTGCTGCACAGGCCTTTCATTAGAATATCGCCTTCGCCCTTGCTGACAAACTCGACGGCAGTCATTGCCGCTCTGTTTTCGTCCGCTTCCTGCACTATATTGAATTTACTGTATTCTATTTCAATAGTCTCGCATACATCTCTAATAGTTTTTGCATCTCCCACCAAAGTCGCATCTACAATACCTGCGTCTATAGCCATGCTGACTGCGGCAATTGTATGCGAATCATTTGCATACGCAGCAACTAACCGTTTTTTCGGTTTGGTTTTGATGTGTTCAAAAATTGCGTCAAAAGATGTTATCATTTCAGCTTACTTTTTCGTTTACTATATTAACCGTATCCATTGCTATTACCAGTTCTTCGTTTGTTTCCGCAAGTACCAGCTTTACTTTCGATTCGGGTACGCTGATCACCTTGTCCGTACGGAGATTGCTGTTTACCTGTTTATCTATTTGCGCTCCTAAAAAGCCAAGATATTCCGATATTCCAAGCCTTACATTCCAGTCGTTTTCTCCTATCCCGCCCGTATAAACGACCATATCCAGTCCGTTCATTGCAACGGCATAGGCTCCGATATATTTAGCTATTCTGTAGATAAATATGTCGATAGCCAGTTTTGCTCTCTGATTGCCTTCGTTTTCATATTGCGTCCACAGGTCGCGCATATCCGACGAAACGCCTGATATTCCAAACAGTCCGCATTCCTTATTAAGAAAACTATTGATTTCGGCGGCGGACAGATTTTTTACCGTCTGTATATATGTAACAATTCCGGCGTCGATGTCCCCGCAGCGTGTTCCCATCACCGAGCCTTCCAGCGGAGTAAGTCCCATGGACGTATCGATTGATTTACCGTTCTTTATCGCAGCAACCGACACTCCGTTGCCCATGTGACATGTGACGATTTTGGAATTATTTATGTCCAGGCCTGCTAACTTACAGGCTTTTTCGGCAACAAATTTATGACTTGTCCCGTGGAAACCGTATCTGCGAATTTTGTATTCCTGATAATACCCGTATGGAACCCCGTACAGATATGCCTTTTCCGGCATTGTCTGATGAAAAGAGGTGTCGAAAACAGCAACCTGAGGCGTACCCGGCAGAAGCTGTTCCATCGAAATAATTCCTTTAAGGTTTGCCGGATTATGCAGTGGCGCTAAATCGGAACATTTTCCAATATTGATTTTTGTCTGTTCGTCAATAAGAATGCTTCCGGAAAAGTATTCGCCTCCGTGAGCGACTCTGTGACCTACGGCGTTTATCTGCTGTATGTCGGATATAACTCCATGCTGTGTATCTGTTAAAGCATCCAATATTGCGTTGATTCCGTCCACATGGTCGGGGAATGTCCGGTTCAGTTTGAAACTGTCTTTTCCGGCAGGTTTATGATTCAAAATTCCTTCGGAAAGCCCGACTCTCTCAACTATGCCCTTGGCAAGCACATCCTGACTGTCTTTGGATATACTTAACAGTTGATATTTTATCGAAGAACTCCCACAATTTAAAACTAAAACATTCATAACACACAAGTCGTCATCTTTATTGACTAATATTAAAATCGAGTGGCAAAAGTATATAAAAAAATGCTAACTTCAACAGTTTTTTTTGCACAATTTACATTTATTCTGAATACCAAATTAATATAAGGCGAAATTTAATGCGCTGTAAGGTAATTTCGCAGGTTTTACCGGCGTCGGATGTCCGTGTTTTGCGGTTTTTATCGGGTATCATAATGGCTATAGCCGGTACTTGACTTTTTGCTCGCGGCTAAAAGCAAGTCTCCGACTTGCGCAAAGCGGAGACTTGCTTTTATATAATTATATAACTCGACTGCGCCAAACGAGAGTAAGTCCCGTACAAAAGAAAAGTTAAAAAATTTAACTGCACCGCAGAGAACGGCGGGTGGAAATGGCGCTCGAAGGTCAGCGCGATGAAGACCTGATGCGCTGGACGGCACATAGGAGCGTTCAATAATACCTTTATTTATTGAACGCTCCTAAATCCAGGCTTGAGGCAGAATCCGGGCTGGGAAAATTAAAAGTTAAAAACTAAATGACAGGAAGATGTCCGGACTTCTGATTTATGTGATTGTTTATGGTTTATATGATATTCTCCATTGTGAAAACAAACCATGTACATCGATTAAATCAATCTAAAATCAGCAGTTCAGACAATCACCTGTGCATTTAAAAAAAAATCATTATATTTGCACCCGAAAAATAAATCGTAGAGATGTCAGAAATGAATTGTAAAACGGACAGGATGTACAGAAGATTTCAAAATTTCATGCCGGAAATGAAAAAAACATGTA
>JAISPE010000068.1 GCA_031275145.1 Prevotellaceae bacterium
AAAGATCTGGAAATCGTGGAGCCACTTGATATAATACAGGTTATAACCCGTTTGCCCGACCTTCGGAATATTGTTGTCACAGGACAAAAGTCAGCAGAAACACTTATCCGGCAACTGTACCTGGCAAACATAGAGATTGATTCTCCCAAAGTCGGAACTTACGTTTCTTTTTCCATACGGAACAGAAACATTCGCATTTACCGTATGCCCTCTTCTTCAAGAGCATATCCCCTTCCGTTAAAGACAAAAGCAGCTGTATACGGCGATATGTTTCAGTAAAAAAATTACCGCAAAAGCACAACGGACACAAAGCCCTTTGCGTTCATTGCGCCCTTTGCGGTAAAAATTGCGGTAAGTATTATTCCGGAATCACACCTTTCATTTCCTTCAACAAATCTTCGATTTGTTTGATCAAATCCTGCTGGTCGTATTTCTTTAAAATATTCGACAATCCGTTTAATCCGTGGTATGAATAATACAGATTCCGTTCGATAATGGCATTGGCATTGAATTTATGGTATAACTGCGAATAATAGTTGATTTCTCTCCTGTATTCGTCCATAAGTTTTTGGGACAGGGACTTTCCATACTCCGTCAAACCCGAATGGAAATAGTTTTCGATTACGGGATTCGTACTGAACGCGTACATCGAATAGGGAGCGCTGCATACGATTTTATCCATTTCGGGAATCGCTTCATGATATTTTTCCATCAACTGTTTCAGTCTGTCCCTGTCTCCGTTTGCTCTCAGATAGTCAGCCAGAGAAAAGAATGCGTTTCTGTAATGCGGAATCATCTGCTGGCGGGATGTTTCGTCTATAAAAACATTCGGATCGTTCAAACCTCTGAAACGATATTTATTCACCAGCAAATCAAAAGTCTTGTCGGGATTAACCGGATGCTTTTGAGTATTTTCCGGCAACAGCCGTTTAACGACGCCTTCGTCGCGCAGATTTCCTTTTATACCCATGAAAAAGTCATCGTCATTACCGCCATAATAGACGGGTCTGTCGCTGAAATTGTTTGCGGCAAAATCGAGAGCGCCGACTTTGGCTCTCGTAATCCAGTTACCCGAAATCCGGAAACGTATGTACGGAACTGTAGCCGAGGTGTCCATGATTAATCCGGACCTGATAAACTTCGCCGTATCTACGGGTAATATCAGTTCCTTAGTCGGAAATTCGAATATTTCGCCGCGTCCCGAATATTTTCTGACAGTTTTGCCTCCGTAAAAGAGTTGCAATGCCTGCCTGATGTTGAGAGGGGAAGTTTTTTCCCTGACGGGAGCAGGCAGTTTTGATTCGCCCATTATCTGTTCGTGAGTAGCGACTGTAGCCAGAGGAGGCGCTTCGTACGTACGGCTCAGCATTTGAGTATAGTACCAGTCGGATTCCAGATACATGAAATTGATGATTTTGATATCTCTGCGAACACCTTCCACTTCCTGATTATACCATGTTGTGAATGTGTCTATATCCCCGAAAGTGTACAAGATAGCGTTTTCGTCGCACGAAATCAGATAATTGTATCCGAAATCCGTAGCGATATACCGTCCCGAACGGTCATGGTCGTCCCAGTTCTGTTGAGCCATGAGGACAGGAACAGGAACGGTTACAAGCATAGCCAGAGGAGCGGCAAGCTTATTTTTCACCGCTTTAGCAAGGATATTGAATAAAAACATAACACCCAGACCGGTCCATATTGCAAAAGCATAGAAGGAGCCTGCGTATGCATAATCTCTTTCACGCGGCTCGTCGGGCGTCTGATTCAGATATATTATGATAGCCATACCGGTGAAAAAGAACAGTAAAGTGACGATTGCAAACCCTTTTTTGTCTCTTTTCAACTGACAGATCAAACCCAGAAGTCCTAACAGTAACGGGAGAAAATAGTATTTGTTATTTCCCCTGTTTTCGGCCATATACTTAGGTATGTCGTCCGTCGGGCCTAAACGGGCTTCGTCGATAAATTTTATTCCGGAGATCCAGTTTCCTTTTGTCGGATCGGATTTCGAGCCTTGCATATCGTTTTGCCGTCCGACAAAATTCCACATAAAATATCTCCAGTACATGAAACCCACCTGATAATCGAAAAAGAAATGGAGATTGTCGGCAAATGTGGGATTCTGTCCCTTTGTATATGATTTATATGTTTGTATATGACTGTCCTTTCTGTTACTCCACATGCGCGGAAACAGAGACGTCTTTTTATATTTGATTTCGGATACTTTGTCTTTCACATACCTGTCGCCGACGCGTATATAAGCATCTTTCTCAATAAACTCATGTTTGTCGGTGTCGGTATAATAGGGACCTTTTATCAGTGGCGCAGCTCCGTACTGTTCACGGTTGATGTATTTTATTAAGGAGAAGACATTGTCGGGTCTGTTCTGGTTCATGGGCGTGTCTGCCGACGAACGGATAACAATCATCGCATAACTGCCCAGACCAAGCAGGCAGAACGACAGGCCAAGCGCTACGGTATTCAATACGGCTTGCCGTTTAAGGTGTGTATAATATATTATGTACGAAAGGACTGCCGCAAGCGCAACCACAAAGAAAAGCAGGCCGGAATTTATCGGCAGGCCGAAAGTGTTTACAAACAGTATTTCGAACCATGAAGCGATTACCGGAGTTTGAGGTATTATGCCCCAGACCAGTACTCCCAGCAAGATAACGGAAACGATGCTTGTGTATATTATTCCTTTTCCTGTAATCCTGTATTTTTTGAAGTAATATACAAAAACAATTGCCGGAACGACTAATAAATTAAGTAAATGCACGCCAATAGACAGTCCCGTTATATAGGCAATAAGTATCAGCCAGCGGTTTGAATATGGAGAATCGGCCTGTTCTTCCCATTTCAGTATTGCCCAGAAAACTACCGCAGTGATAAACGAGGATGTGGCATAAACTTCTCCTTCGACCGCCGAAAACCAGAAAGTGTCCGAAAATGTATAGATTAATGCTCCTACAATTCCGCAACCTATTATCAGGATATTGTCGGAAAGCGACAGTTCCCGTATTTCTCTGTTCACAATCCGCCGCGCCAGATGTGTAATACTCCAAAACAGGAATAAAATGGTAAAAGCGCTGCACAGAGCCGATAAGATATTCGCCATCAGCGCCACATTTTCAGGCGATGCAAGCATTGTGAACAAATGCCCTACCATGGCGAACAGTGGCGCTCCGGGAGGATGACCCACTTCAAGTTTGTATGCCGACAGTATAAATTCACTGCAATCCCATAAACTTGCTGTCGGCTCAACAGTCGATATGTAAGTGAACGCGGCTATGACAAATACCGCCCATCCCGTAATGTTGTTTAATTTTTTATAATTCATTTTCTAATTTCAATAAACTCGGAATACCGAATAAATTATACATTTTCATGATGCAAAGGTAGTATTTATTTTATATCACGCATATTTTTCTGAAATCTTTTGCCCGTAACGAACCGTATAACTTGCGGACTGTTGAACTTATACGGACCGCTTGGGTGTACGACAAAATTCCTTTTTTTTGACAGAATTCTTTTTTTGACATAATTAACAGAATTTTCATAATTTACAAATTCTGTTAATTATGAAAATTGACTTCGTCGAGCTAAAGGTTCTGTTATACATCCAACGGTCTAAATTTGTGAGTTGGCTATGCGACGAAGCAATTCCGTTTCCATCGTCATTGCTTCGGGCTACGCCCTTACAATGACGCTTTTCGCAATGTCCTTATAACAAGCTTTTACCCGCCTCATCGTCATTGCGAGGAACAAAAAACCTCATTTACACCTGATTTTCAAAACAAAACAACCTCAGTAGCAGGGAAATATAA
>JAISPE010000144.1 GCA_031275145.1 Prevotellaceae bacterium
AGATTACTTTATATAACAGACGGAGATTCCGGAATAATGAGAATAGAGATACCGGATTTGACCGTTATCCTCAAAAACTGCGTGTCGCCGCTTAGGCTCGCCGGCGATATATACAGTCGTTTGAAACCCTGTCAATCTGTAGAAGTATGATACTTGGAATATTAAAATATCACTGGAGAGCTATTCTATGGATTATCATCATTATATTTGCCTGCCTTATGCCGGGGGACAAACTCCCCGACGTATCGTTTTTCTCGAAAATACCTTATTTTGACAAAATCGTACATTTTGCACTGTATTTTATATTCGCTCTGTTCCTGATGTCGGGATTTTCGCGACAGTACGGGAAAACATCTGCGAAAGCATATATCGTAAGTTTTATTCTGGCGCTTTTATCGGGTATTGTGATAGAATTTGTTCAGGAGAAAATCGGACGCAGTTACGATATGTACGATATGATTGCCAATACTGTGGGAATAGTGGTTTCATTGTCGTTGTTTAACCCCATTAAATGGATACTCCGGAACATACTGTAAATAAGGATAGACTTGACGCCCTGTTTGCTGAAGACAAGAGTGCGCGGCAGTGGTTTAAGGATCATCAGACCGGAATATACGCTACGGTGATATTCCATTTGCTGATTTTTCTGACCCTTGCATTCAACGAAATACGTACGCGTACAGCGCCGGCGAAGTCTATCGAGATTATTTACCGTAGCGAGGAACAGAAGCCGGAAATCAAACCCGAAGACGAGAAAAAGAAAATCGAAGAAGAACTGAATAAAAGATTGCAGGAAATGCCCGCTCCCGACATCAAACTGCCCAATCTCACCATGAATGCGGCGGCTCAGGGAAGCGAATCGGGCAGGGGACAGGGCGCGACAGCCTCGTTTTTCTCAAACCGCAATTCGGCTTCCATACGCGAAGAAAAGGAAAAGAAGGAAAAAATGCGGGAAGAAAAGCAAAATACCGGAATCGACGATATCCGGACAGACGAACCGTTTCAGGAACAGGAAGACGGACAGGCGTACAAGGGGCCGTCAGTCGTTTCGTATTATCTTGAAGGACGGACAGCCGTGTATCTCCCTGTGCCTTCGTATAAATGTTTCAGGGGAGGCGATGTTGTCGTACTGATTGAAGTCAACAGTCAGGGATATGTAGTTGCAGCCGAAATCGACAAAAAGAAGTCGAACAGTGATGAATGTCTGCACCGTGCGGCAATTGACGCCGCAGAGCGCGCCCGTTTCTCCACATCGCAAAAATCGGGTACTCAAAAAGGAAATGTTGTTTATCGTTTTGTATCTCAATAAAAAAATATGTCAAAAGAAAATGTATCGGATTATCTGTTTCTTGATATAGAAACCGTACCGGAATATCCTGCTTATGAAAAAGCGCCGGAAAAAACACAGATATTGTGGGACAAAAAAACGCTGTATCAGAGGAAAAACGGCGAAACGGCCGGAGAGTTTTACTCCAAGGCGGGAATCTATGCCGAGTTTGGAAAGATCGTATGTATAAGTTGCGGGTTTATAGATTCATCCTACAGTCTGCGCATAAAATCCTTTTATGGCGACGATGAAACGGAGTTGCTGTCGGATTTCTCCGGGATGCTCGACAAGTTTTCCCAGTCGCGACCGCAGGCCAGACTGTGCGCTCATAACGGAAAGGAGTTTGATTTCCCGTATATTGCACGCCGTACGCTTATCAGGGGATTACCCTTGCCGGCGGTTTTCAACGTGCACAAACTGAAACCGTGGGAAATTCCTTTCGTCGATACGCTGGACTTGTGGAAATTCGGCGATTATAAGCATACCTGTTCGCTTGATTTGCTGGCAAATATTTTCGGTATCGCTTCCCCGAAAGACGATATCGACGGAAGCATGGTTGCAAAAGTATATTACGAAGACAGGGATATCGCACGGATAGCGCATTACTGCGAGAAAGACGTGATTACGCTGACACAGATTTTCCTCAGGATAGTACAGGAGTCCCCGTTCAAAGAAATCATTACAGTACAATAATATGCAACTGAATCTGCCGGCATTTGAACACAGGATTAAAAACTCGGAAAAAGGCCGGATGATTTTCGATTCCATACGCAATAAATATGTCGCTCTGACTCCGGAAGAATGGGTGCGACAGAATTTTTTGCAGTATCTAATCCGGATAAAAAAAATGCCGCCAAGCCTGATACGCGTCGAAATGTTTCTCGAATTGAACGGCCTGGCAAAACGAAGCGATATCGTTGTGCATGACCGTCAGGGAAACCCCTTACTTGCAGTGGAATGTAAAGCCCCGACAGTGAAAATAACGCAGTCGGTCTTCGAACAGCTTGCACGCTATAATTTACAGCTAAACGTCCCCTGGCTGGCAGTGACTAACGGATTAACTCATTTTATCTGCAAATTTTCGGTATCCGAAAAACAATACCTGTTTCTTGACGATATCCCGGAATATGACCGGCTGTGAGACGTCTGGCCGGATTTGACACTGCTACCGTCATGTCAAGGCCTGCTGTGATTACGGGTCAGGACTGTCGTCATTGCGGGCTTACAATGACGTTTTCTCCGGCAGCCACTAAGGAGCGTTCAATAAATAAAGGTATTAATTATGGATTTATTTTCCGGCATCTCATCAATGGACTGCCTGACGGCAGTCAGGGCAAAGAGCATCCCGCTAGGGATGCATCGCTCGGTAGAAAACCCATACCGTC
>JAISPE010000149.1 GCA_031275145.1 Prevotellaceae bacterium
TGTGTAAGTAGAAATTCAATTGTCAATTATCAATTGTCTTTTCCACATGTTTTCAAATTCTGCGGGGTTTGGTTTTTCCTTGAATAATCCGAAAACAGAAGCGCCGCTGCCGCTCATTGACGAATACAGAGCGCCCTGTCCGTACATTTTTTCCCTGATTCCGGCTATTACGGGGTATATGGGAAAAATACTGTTCTCGAAATCGTTATGGAGTTTATCTTTCCAGTTTTCTACCGGCAGTTTTATTATTTCGGATATGGAAATGTCCGGTATGCGCGGTGTTATGTTAGCGTATGCTTCTTTGGTACTCACGTGGATATCGGGTTTTACAATCAGAAGATAGAGTCCGGAAATGTTTACCTCGGCCGGCTTCAGCAATTCTCCTCTGCCGGATGCTTTTGCCGGAACACTGTCAATAAAAAAAGCACAGTCGCTGCCCAGCATTGCGGCATAAGACTTCAACTGTTCGCCGGAAATATTCAGGTCGAAAATCCTGTTCAAAACGGTAAGCGTGAACGAAGCATCGGAAGAGCCGCCCCCCAAACCTGCACCGGTCGGAATCACTTTATGCAAATATATTGATACGGGCGGCAATCTGTAATCCCTTTCCAAAATCCGGTAAGCTTTAACGCACAGATTGTCTTCCGTTGCCGCATCTATGCCGATACCTGTCTGCGTAAATAAAAACCTGTCGGATTCGACGATTTCCAGCACGTCGGTCAGTTCTTGAACGGGATAGAAAACCGTCTCGATATTGTGATAACCGTCTTCACGTTTCGAGATAATGTTCAATCCCAGATTTATTTTGGCACAGGGAAACGATATCATCAGAATTTGGGATGTAACAGTTCGTAGAAAAAAACCTTGTAGATGTCCGGCTCTACAAACAGCGGATACAGCATTCCAAAAACCGAGCCATAGAAATGGGCGTCATGATTGATTATGTCGCCGCCCTTTTTGCTCATATAATTTGAATAAACCAGATACAACACTCCGAAAACAATTCCCGGACAGGGGATAAAGAATACATAAATCAGCGTCCACGGATTCAGCAGTATGGAAAAGAAAATTACCGCCGACACGGCGCCCGAGGCTCCAAGACTTGCATAATGTTGATTATTCCTGTGTTTGACGACATCGGAAATCGACGAAAACAGTATTGCTCCGAAATACATTATAAAAAAATGCAGAACCGGAAACGGGGTCATGTGTCCCAGCGAGTTGAAAACAAAACTGCCGAACGACCACAGGGCAATCATATTGAATATAAGATGCATCCAGTCCGCATGGATAAATGCATGGGTAACGGCTCTGTACCACTGGTTTTGCCGTACCATTATATACGGATACATCAGCAGTTTATTCAAAATTTCCCTGTTTTGAAAAGCCAGAATACTGACTCCTGCGGTAACGATAACTAATAAAGTATTGGGATTCATTTTTTTGTTATTTATATTTTAACCATTTAAAAATTTCTCTGAACGACGGCTTTTTGCCATACATGAGTATTCCCACTCTGTATATTTTCGCCGTGACGTACGCCATCAACATGAATGTTGCAATCAGAACAGTCAAGGACAGGAGTATCTGCCATAAGGGTACGCCGAACGGAATACGCGCAACCATAATGATGGGCGAAGTGAACGGAATCATTGAAGCCCAGACCGACAAACTGCTGTCGGGATACCTGAATGTCTGTATCATAATCAGCATCGCCAGAATGAGAGGCACTGTTACGGGTATCATCAGCTGTTGTGAATCTGTCTCCGATTCAACAGCCGAGCCTATGGCCGCAAACATCGACGCATACAGTAAATACCCTCCGAGAAAAAACAAAACGAAGAAAACAAGCGTTTCGACGATATTCACACCGGCCAGCTTGCCTGTCAGTCCGCTGACCGTTTCCCCGTGACCGGGTGAAAAACTTTGAAAAACAAGGAAAAACACTCCCGTCAGCACAATCCAGATGAGAAACTGAAGGACGGCAACCAAGGCTATGCCTGTTATTTTGCCCGCCATCAACTGAAAAGGTTTCACCGACGAGATTATTATTTCGACTATCCTGTTCGATTTTTCTTCAATCACCCCGCGCATCACCATCGCTCCGAACATGAAGATAAACATATAGAGGATAAACGACAGTACGTAGGAAATCACCATGATTATCTGTATATCGGTCTCTTTGTCTTCCTTATTTTTCTCCCATTTGATGGTGCGCATATCAACCGTCGTGCGTATTTTCGACAATATCTCGTCCAGATTGTCGATATTATACTCTTTGAGTTTGCGACTTTCTACCGTCGAAGTTATTGCATTTCTTACATACTCCTGCAAATCAATATTGACGGTTTTCTTTGAATACATCGAATAGTTGACGGGATATCCATCCTTTTCGCCTTCAATATACAGAATAACAGACTCGGAATCGGCATACCGTTCGCGCAGGGTTTCCAGCGACGCCGGCGCAATATTCTCGAATTTAAACACGCTGTTACCTGCGATATTTTTTCCTACCCACTGCGTATTATCCGCTATGTGAACGGTCAGCGTTTCAATTTCCGTGGCGAATATCAGCTTGATGTATATAAACATCGTCAGGGCGAATATAACGGGAGCTAATAAAGAGAGTATTATAAAGGACTTTTTCCGAACTCTTGTCGAAAATTCCCGTTGCATGATTAATATTATATTCTTCATCTATTCATAATCAAAAGTTGGTTGCAAAATTAATGTTTATTTTAATAATCAAATAAAAAATCGCTCCTTTATCCGGTGAGTACTGTTATTACAGCAGTATAAAAAGATGAAAAAAAACGAGGCAGAGTTTGGGTCTCTCTACCTCGTTGCTGAACTAACCTATGAAAAACTAACTTACACGCTATGTAAACAACCCTTTTTGCGAAATGTTCAAGGGAATGGTAAAAAATT
>JAISPE010000168.1 GCA_031275145.1 Prevotellaceae bacterium
GAAGGTAAAATCACTCTGATAGACCTGAATAACCGTACAATCGACAAAACAGTGGACGTCGACTGCATTATATTCGATATCGAATGGGGCAACGGCGACCGGTGCTATTATACTTCAAATGTGTCGAATGGCCCGCTAAAATGGATAAACGCAACTACCGGAGAATACGGCGAACGGTCCGACGTTACTTTGAATGAGCAGACTGTAATCAACAAAATTCCCGGTCAGAATTATATAACCGCTTACCTTCGGTATTCGGGCTTCATTTATATTTTTGACGCTCAAACCGGAGAGTCTGTAAAAAACCTCAATATATCGCTCGAACAGTTTTGGCCGTCCGCCGACGGAGCGTATATATTCTGCCCGGACCGTAACGTTTACAGAACATCCGATTTCCAGTCGAATTCAATATTGCCTGTCGCACAGCTGAAGGTGAACGAATCCGAATCAATACAGTGGATAGACTGTGATCCCGATAACTTATGGGCGCTGCGCAAAGGCTATCATGCCGATAACAGACCTGAAATATGGCAGCTGGAAACTGTCAATTATGACATCGTTAAGACATTATACTATGACGAATACTGCTGGGCGACAATCAACGGAACGTATGCGGAATATCCCGCGGAAGCGCATTATGTGTTTGCAGGCAGGGAACAGAATGAAATCGTCGCCGTCAAAAGTCTCAGAGACTACGGCAATGTCTGGGCGCTGGAATATATTCCCCTTTTTTGACAGATTTTTTTTGACATAATTAACTGTAAACATGATAAGACATTATATAAAAGTAGCCTTCCGCAATATGCGGAAATACATAAACCAGACGCTTGTAAGCGTCGCAGGGCTGGCTGTCGGATTTGTCTGTTTCGCCATGGCAACGCTCTGGATACGTTACGAAATGACGTACGACAGTTCCCATAAAAACGCCGGCCGGATGTACTGCGTATACCGTCTGGCCAAGTCTGCAAATGAGAATGCAAAAGACAGATACACTCCCGACCCTCTGGCAGAACATCTCAAATCCGTTTTTCCGGAAATAGCAAATGCAACTTTCGTCGTGCCGGGAAATATTAATTTCAAATATGAAGGAATCAGCCATAAAGCCGACTGTATCCATGCCGATTCGTCGTTTTTCAGTATGTTCGATGTCAGGATTGTCGAAGGCAGCATGGATTTTGCGGCGCCGGACAGAAAAAAATTAGCGGTTACACGGGAAAAAGCCATACAGATGTTTGGCAACGAAAGCCCTGTCGGTAAAAAGTTTATAAGCGACAGTCCCCGTTTTCCCGAATATGAAATCTGCGCTGTAGTAACCGGTTTTCCCCGACACAGCAATTATCGGTTCGATTTTCTGGGAATAATTGAGACAGACATGTCTCTCGTTACGCTTGGACATACCGTTGTGGAAACTGTTCCCGGCATTGACATGGAAATGTTTGAGAAAAAACTCAATGAACACGATAAACTCAAACTTAAAGCATCGAACAATGTCCCCTGGAATGAAATCATGACGCTTGTTCCGCTTACTTCGATACGCTACAAAGACCCGTATATCCCAAGAGATGTCAAATTTCAGCACATTATTATTTTCGCACTTGCCGGTTCGCTGCTGATACTGTGTACGCTGTTCAACTGTCTGACGCTTTTTGTGAGCCGTTTCAGGATGCGCGAGCGCGAATTTGCACTGCGGACTGTTTACGGAGCGTCGGGGCGGTCGCTGTTTGCGATGCTGTCGGTCGAATTTGCTATGTCGCTGCTTGCCGCGCTCATACCCGGTATGATATTAATAAATATTCTCCATTCTTCTTTCATGAGGGTATCCGGCGTTCAGCTGGAGCTGTCGGCAATATACCTCGAATCGGTCATATATATAGCGGGAATCATTGCCGTATCGCTGGCGGTTTTCTTTCTGACGCTCGCGATATTCCGCCGCCGCACGCTTGATGCGGGCATACGCAGCAACAGAAAGATACTGCGCAGGACCTCAATCGCAGTACAGTTGGCAGTCAGTATTGTATTTGCATTCTGTACAGTTATCATCCTGAAACAGATGTATTATCTTCACAGTACCTCCAGTCTGGGATTTTCATTCGAAAACAGCGGTTCGATATTTATATACATTACGCCCGACCGGATAGAAGTACTGAATGATAAAATAAAACAGATACCTGAAATAAAAAAAACCGTAGCCGGGTATCCTCCTTTGTTGCCGTCGCCGGTTTTTAATTACGCTGAGGAAATATCCGACTGGGAGGGTAAACAGACCGCCCAAAACATACAATTCACAGAATGCAGTGTTTCGGAAGAGTATGTCAAGTTTTATGGGCTGGAACTGATTGAAGGAGAATTTTTGAGAGATGACGACGATGAAAAGTATGTGCTGATAAACGAATCGGCCGCAAAAGCTTTCGGATGGAACAGGTCTGCAGGAAAAACGTTTGGCAGATACGCGGTAAAGGGCGTAATAAAAAACATAAACAACAACCCGACAATGAAATCCACACCGGTTGTGTATACCCGCCAAAACCGCATCACGCCATATTATATACTGTTCAAATACGGCGAAGGAAGCCGGAAAGCCTGCATGGACAAAATCAAAAACATCGTCGATAAAGAATTTCCCGGCGGTGTTCCCGAATATTACAGTGCAGAAGAAGAATACGACAGATTACTGAAATCGGAAAACACCCTGCTTGCGATACTTACCGTCGTGTCGCTGGTCTGCCTGACAGTCTGTGTTTTCGGTTTCGTGTCGATGGTTTCGCTTACCTGCGAGGAACGCCGTAAGGAAATCGCTATCCGCAAAATCAACGGCGCAACCGTCAAGGATATTCTCGACATTTTCTTTAAGGAACATCTGACACTGCTTGCCGTCGGAGCATTAACGGCATTTCCCGCAGGGTATGTCATAATGAAACGCTGGCTGGAAAACTATGTCGTTCAAACGGAAATAAGCGCATGGATATACGTTTCGATACTGCTTGCGCTGATCATGGCTATCGTTCTCTGCGTCGGCGGACGGGTTTACAGAACAAGCCGCGAAAATCCGGTCAATGCAATTAACAG
>JAISPE010000185.1 GCA_031275145.1 Prevotellaceae bacterium
ATCATAAAACTCACAGTTCAGACAGTACGCATTTGGAAATCCTGAATTTTCATGTAATTTTGCATAAAATTACGTGAAAAATGGTTAAAAGTTTTAATAAATAATAATAACTCGTATGAATAAAATATCTGACAGAAAGAGAAAGCAGAATGTTGTTCCCGTCAAAGCGGCGGCGGAGGTAAAAGGCATAACGTTTCCTTTTATATTTTTGAATGTTCTTTTCATTGCAATACATCTGTTTTTATCCCTGAATCCGGCAGTCGAACGGGGATGGGGACTGAACTGTATACGGTTTTTCGACGGTATTACCGTTTTTTTGTTTTACTGTGTGACGGCGATGGTGTGTCTGCCTCCGGTTAACAGGATGATAGTCGGGTTTTTCGTCTCGGTCACACAGGCGAAAATCATGCATACTGCACGCAGGTATAAAATGATTCTGTTCATTCTCATTGCTGTCGGCGCGGGTTTTATATTTCGCGCCATGCAGATAAAATATCTTTTTCTGGGCGACGTCGGAATAAGACCTACAGACGTTGAAGAAGGTAAAATCATTGCCAATGAATTTCTCACTATGATTGTACTGTCCAAACTGTACACATGGCTGCACAGTATCTGGAATTTTTCGGGTTTACAGACCATTCAGCTCGTATCATATATATCCGGCGGTTTTTTCATTCTGTTTTCCCTTTTGACGGCAGACGCCGTCGGTAAAAGTCTGAAAAAGAAAATAGCATGTTTTGTCCTGTCAACCCTTTCGCTGACTGCGCTTGTGCAATTCTGCGGATATTCGGATATATATCCCATAGCGCTGTCTTTATTACAGTTATACCTGTATCTGTCCATTCTCTGTTTGCAGAAAAAAGTGAGTATCGTCTTTCCTGCCATAACAATAATCGCGGGCATTGCTTTTCATTACATGCTTGCATATATGCTGCCTTCATTAGTTTATATGTTTTACCGGAACGTTCTTTATAAATATCCGTTTTTCAGGAAGAAAAACACGCTGGCCGTTCTTGCGGCCATTGCCTGTATTGCTGCATATTATGTGTATGTACGCATTGCCAGACCACTGATGCTTCCAATGGATGCCGGCGAAAAAAACATGATGACAATGTTTTCGACGGCTCATTATAAAGAATTTATTAATGCGCAGCTGCTTGGCGGGGGATTTATGTTTATCGTATGGATAGCGGTTTCATTATTCTACATTTTCAATAAAACCGTAAAATTCACAGTTACACACTGGTTTTTAAGTATCGCCTCGTGTTCTGCGACAGGATTTCTGTTCGTGGCCGATTTATGGCGCGGAAGCGGCGACTGGGATATTTATTCGTCCGGAGCAATAGTCTTTAATCTCGCGGCTACTGTGTTGCTGCTGGATTTGCACGAGCAGAAAGCGTTGAAAAACATCAGATACGGTGTATGTACGATGGCCGTTTTTGCCGTTATGCATACATCTTTCTGGGCAGTTACCAACGCAACCGACAAATCCATTGGCTGGATAGAAAAAGCGCTGGAAAAAGATCCGGCAAGCTATTATAAGCGGTCTTTCAGCAATGAATCCATGCTGGGTGCGCTGTTCTCGTCAAACAACCTGCGGGATAAAAGTTTATACTGGGAACGAAAGGCTTATTTGACGCATCAAAATGACCCGAGGGCAGGATATAACTATGCCAATGCGCTGATTGGCGCAGGGATAATAGACGAAGCAGTCCGGATATACGAATCTTCCGTCACCAGATTTCCGTCATACGCTCTGCCTTATGCACAGCTTGTGAGCATTTATTCAAGTAATAACGACAGCGAAGCGCTCTACCGTCTGCTTCTGAAAATCGAAGAAGTATATAAGAAAAATCCCGAAGTTTTTACCTCGCGCCTGTCGCAACAGCAGATAGAGTCGTACTTCAATCTTCTGGAACAGTTTAGAGCATCGGAACAATGAAACGTTTTTTTGACAGAACTTTTTTTGACAGAGCTTTTTTTGACAGAAACTTTAGTTCGACGAAGTCAATTAACATAATTTTCATAATTTACAAATCTGTTAATTTTGAAAATTATGTTAATTATGTCAAAAAAATATGTCAAAAAATAAAAACAATATACAGAGATGACGGATTTAATTAAATCGAATATCAGGAAATTATATTTCAAGGACACTTCCTTTGCCAGCCTGATGAAACACAGGATATACAACGTTCTCCTTGTTTCGAGCAAATACGATGCCTTTATTCTGGAAGAAGACGGACGTATCGACGAACAGATTTTTAACGAATATATGGCATTGAATCTGAGATATGCGCCGCGTTTCACTCTGGTCGAGACGGAAACGGATGCATGGAATGAACTCGAAAACAGTAAATACGAACTGATCATCGCAATGTCGGACAGCGAAGGAAACGATATTATCGACATCGCTAAAAGAATCAAGGCCCGGCACGAAGATATCCCGATCATCGTGCTGACACCGTTTTTACGCGAAATTTCCCTGCGTCTGTATACCGACGATCTGAGCGATATCGACTATGTTTTCAGCTGGCTTGGCAACTCCGATTTGCTGCTGGCGATAATCAAACTGCTCGAAGACCGGATGAACGTCAAGGAAGACGTCGAGAGCGTGGGCGTTCAGATTCTGCTGTTTGTCGAAGATTCCATACGGTTTGCGTCTTCCGTTTTGCCGTATCTCTACAAATTTGTGTTCAATCAGTCGAGATCGTTTATGACCGAAGCCCTCAACGATCACCAGCAGATGCTGAGAATGAGGGGACGTCCCAAAATCCTGATGGCGCGGACGTACGAGGAAGCCATATCGATATTCGACCAGTATTCCAACAATATACTTGGGGTTATATCCGATGTCAGTTTCCCGCGCAACGGCAAAACCGATAAGACTGCCGGATTTGATTTGTGTAAATATATCAAACGGCAGAATCCGTTCATTTCCTACATACTTGAATCGTCGGAAGAACAAAACGGCGCCTGCGCGGAACAGCTGCATGTCCCGTATATCGATAAAAACAACGAAAAAACTTTGCCCAACCAGCTGAAAACAATTCTGCTGGAAAATTTCGGGTTTGGCGATTTCATCTTCCGCGACCCCGTATCGAGAAAGGAAATTGCCCGGGCGTCGGATTTAAAGGATCTTCAGAATCTGCTGCTGAAACTGCCGGACGAAGTCCTGACCTGGCATTTTTCGAGAAACGACGTTTCCAAATGGCTGTATTCGCGTGCGATGTTTCCGCTGGCTTCGTTTGTGGAAGATTTGCGTCCCGACGATTTCGACAGTCTGGACGGCGTCAGGCAGGCGCTGTTCGACGCAATTGTGCAGTATCGCAGGATAAAAAACAGGGGCGTCGTGGCAGTATTTCGCAGAGAGAGATTCGACCGGTATTCCAATATCGCCCGTATCGGTTCGGGTTCTATGGGCGGAAAGGGAAGAGGCCTTGCCTTCCTTGACGTACTGATAAAAAACTATCCGGAACTCGGAGATTTTGAGGCGCAAAATACACAGATAACTATCCCTAAAACGGTGATCCTCTGTACGGATATTTTCGACGAGTTTATGGAAACGAACAATCTGTATCCGGTTGCGCTTTCCGATGCGCCGGACGAGGAGATATTCCAGCATTTCCAGAATGCGAAACTGCCGAAATCGCTGCTTGGCGATTTCGTTACCTTTTTCAATGCAATATCGACGCCGATAGCCGTCCGTTCGTCAAGTCTGCTCGAAGATTCGTATTACCAGCCTTTTGCCGGAATATATTCCACGTATATGATTCCATACGAAGGGACAAGCAAAACTCACATGCTGTATATGCTCAACTGCTGTATCAAGGCGGTTTACGCTTCGGTATTCTACAGGGAAAGCAAGCAGTACATGAAGTCTACGTCCAACGTCATTGACTCGGAAAAAATGGCGATAGTGCTTCAGGAAGTTGTCGGCGCCAGTCACAACAACAGGTTTTATCCTTCGTTTTCGGGGGTTGCACGCTCGATAAACTTTTATCCGATCGAACCGGAACGTCCCGAAGACGGGATTTGCAATGTGGCTCTGGGGCTGGGCAAGTATGTGGTGGACGGGGGTGTAAGTCTGCGATTTTCGCCGGCGTATCCCAACAATGTATTGCAGACAAGCGAGCTGGATATTGCCCTGCGCGAAACGCAAAGGAAGTTTCTGGCGATAAACCTTGCGGATTCGACAAAAATCAGGATCAGCCCCAACGATCTCGAAAACCTCATGGAACTGAACGTCAAAGATGCCGAAGCCGACGGCGCTCTGCGACTGATTGCCTCTACTTTCGACTATAACGACCGGATGCTGAGAGACGGTATCTTCGAGGGCGGACGCAAGGTTATTACTTTTTCCAACATACTGAAACACGATGCTTTCCCGCTTGCCCCGATATTGCAGAAGATATTGAAAATCGGTCATAACGACATGGGATATCCCGTAGAGATAGAGTTCGCCGTCAATCTGGAAGAGAAGGGTATGAATACGTTTAATCTTTTGCAGATAAGACCCGTTGTCGAAAATAAGGAGGTGATGCGCGAAGATATTTCGTCGGTAAACAGAAGCGATACGGTTATTTCCTCGAATCACGCTCTCGGAAACGGAATCATCGACAATGTGCGGGATATTGTTTACGTTATACCCGAAAATTTCGACGCGTCGAAAAGCAGGGAGATGGCTGTCGAAATCGAAAAGATAAACGCCCGGATGTCTGCCGAGGGTCTGAACTACATACTTGCAGGTCCCGGACGCTGGGGATCGAGCGATCCGTGGCTCGGTATTCCGGTGAAATGGACGCATATCTCGGCCGCCCGGCTGATTATCGAAGCCGGACTTGCCAACTACAGAATCGACCCGAGCCAGGGAACGCATTTCTTCCATAACCTGACGTCTTTCAGGGTCGGATATTTTACGGTAAACACTTATAACGACGACGGTTATTTCGATGTCGAATATCTGTCGTCCTTTCCCGCAGTATACGAAAGCCGCTACATACGGCATGTGCGCCTCCCGTCTCCCGCTGTGATAAAAATAGACGGAAAACTCGGTATCGGAGTCGTGATGAAAAACGTGTGAATGTAAC
>JAISPE010000311.1 GCA_031275145.1 Prevotellaceae bacterium
CCCATTAAACCGAACCGAATGCCGAAATGAGGTAACGAGGTCCGGGTTTTATATTACATTTCCCTGCTACTGGGGTTGTTTTATTTTAAAAATTAGGTGTAAATGAGGTTTTTTGTCTATGTTTGAACATCCTGCCCTGCAGGAGAAACTGTTATATTTATTAATTTTCCTTCACATAACTCGCCGTCTATCTATTCATTTCGGAGTCCAGTTTTTCCACACGTTTTACGGAATCCATGCCTTTTATTTGCTGGACTGTGTTTATCAGTTTGTTTAAATCATCGAGATCGTGGACATACAGTTCGATAAATCCCTCGAAGATACCGTCGTGGCTTTCGATATTCAGTTTCCGGATATTGACATTCAGGCGGTCGGCGATGATGTCTGTCAAGTCCCTCAGTATTCCGAGACGGTCGATACCCCTTATTTCCAGTATCGCAAGGAAAGAGAGGATTTTATGTACGCTCCATTGGGCTTTGATCATTTTTTCGGCATGCTGTGCGGCGAGTTTTATCGCTGTTTCGCATTTCTTTTTGTGTACGGTTACGACGGATGTTGCACTGTCGGTAAAGCCGATTATTTCGTCTCCCGGAATGGGTTTGCAGCATTCGGCGATTTTGTACGAGAGGTCGTCTTTAAGGAGATATGTTGATTTGGGATTGATTTTTCCGGCCTTTTCCTGCTGCTGTTTTTCTTCCACTATCTTTCTCAGGTTTTTGATTTTGCTCCGTCCGCCCAGACCGAGCTGCATACTCCAGTACTGTACCCATTTCTGCGGAGTATTTTCCCTTATGACCTTGTTGAAACTGTCCAGCGTCAGCAGGCCTGCGCCTACGTTGCTGAACAGCTCATCCTTGTTCGTTTGCCTGTATCCTTCGATAAGTTTCCTGTACGTTCGTGCGCTCGGCTGTATACCCAGATCGGCAAGTTTTTTGTCGATAATTTCCTTGCCTTTTTTGCTGTGTTCCTTTATTTCTGATTTCAGCGCCGATTTTATCAGGTTTTTCGCCTTTACGGTTGTGACGAAATCGATCCATTCCTTTTTGGGCTTCTGTGTTCTTGTAGTGATGATTTCTACCTGATCGGTACTTTTCAGGACATGGTTTAACGGCACGAGCTTGTAATTGACTTTTGCCGCGATGGCACGGTTCCCGATTTGCGTATGAATATCGTAAGCAAAATCGAGAACAGTAGCGCCTTTCGGCAGTTTCCGCTGTTCGCCTTTGGGAGTAAACACGTATATTTCGGGTTGCAGGAGAGTTGTTTTGAAGCTGGATACAAGGGTTTCGGCATTTTCCTGACTGTCCATGAGATTTTCTCTCACCTGCTGCAGCCAGTCGTCAAATTCCTTTTTCGACTGTCCCGACATTTTGTATTTCCAGTGAGCAGCAATGCCTTTTTCGGCGATATCGTCCATCCGTTCGGTTTTTATCTGGACTTCGACCCATACGCCGTCGGGACCCATGAGTGTGCAGTGCAGCGCCTCGTATCCGTTGGTTTTCGGCGTGCCTACCCAGTCGCGCAGGCGTTCCAGCTTGGGACGGTATATTTCCGTCACCAGCGAATATATTGCCCAGCACTGAGTCCGTTCGGGGAGATTGCTGTTGGGTTTGAAGACTATGCGTATGGCGAACAGATCGTACACTTCCTCGAAAGGCACGTTCTTGTTCTGCATCTTGCGCCAGATGGAATATACGGATTTAAACCGGCTGCTGATGACAAACTCGATTTCGGCTTCTTTCAGTTTTGCGATAATCGGGATTTCGAAATTGTCTATAAACGTTTCGCTTTCGATTTCTTTCCTGTCGATTTTCTCTTTTATTTCCCTGTATGCCGTCGGCTCGAAGTATTTGAGACTTAAATCTTCCATCTCGGTTTTGATTTTGTAGAATCCGAGACGGTCGGCAAGAGGTGCAAACAGATAGAATGTTTCGCTTGCAATCTGGAACTGTTTCCGTTCGGGCATTGCGTCGAGCGTTCGCATGTTATGAAGCCTGTCGGCCAGTTTAATCAGGATGACATTGATGTCCGTCATCAGGGTAAGGAGTATTTTCTTGAAATTTTCCGCCTGTCTGGACTGCGTTTTGTCGAATACGCCTTCGATTTTGGTTAATCCGTCGACAAGCTCGGCGATCTTGTCGCCAAAGCTGAAACGGATATCTTCGACCGTATAATCGGTATCTTCGACAACATCGTGAAGCAGGGCGGCGCATATTGCATCTTCGCCCAGTCCGATTTCCTTTACCACGATCATGGCCACGGCCAGTGGATGGAAAATATACGGCTCTCCGGACTTGCGACGCACGCCCATGTGGGCATGATTTGCAAAATCGGAAGCTTTGCGGATGCGGGTTTTCGATTCTTCCGTACAGTTCGTACAGTTTGATATCAATTCTTCGAGTTGCCTGTTTATCCGCTTTTTTTCGCTGCCCGTCTGTGATAACGATGTTTTCATACTCTTTCAGTTATAATATGTTATTTCTCTTCGGCGCACAAAAATATTCCCTGTGCTGTGATATTCCACACATGTTGTCCAGTTGTTGCTTGAATCGTATTCATAATCATATATGTTTTTCTTTATGATACCGTCTCTGTCCGTTTCGTGCACAGAGATTATATCTCCGTAATCATTATAATAATAACATGTTTCGGAAACGAAAGAGATGCCTCTGTATGTTTTTTTATTTGAAATACGGCCGTGAATGTCGAACGTGTACCGGTAATTGTATTCGTCGCCGGTTTCGTATTTTTCTCCCGCCGCGTATGCGTAAGCTGTTTCCCGATAGCCGTTTTTATAGAACGTTGTTTTGTTCGTCAGTTTATTTTTGGAATCGTACCAGTATCCCGATTTTGAAATCAGACCGTTCGCAACGGAATATTTTTCTTCGGAAAGCAGACGTTTGTTCCCGTATTTGCGGTTGATATAATCTGTCTGATTACCGTGTTCGTCGAAAAATTCCAGAGTTGTAAGCGAATCGGATACATAGTTGTAGTTTACAAAATAATATCCGGGTTCTTTGAAGGCATGCGGGAAATATGTTTTCACGGAATCGGATTTCGATGCTCCGGCAATCGAATCGCAGGATATCGAATCGCAGGGTAATGTGTTGCAGTAAAAGATTTTCTCTACCGACCTGTATCTGCAATCGTGATAGAACTGATAATTGTGCCGGTAGATTTTCCTGTGTAATACAATACTGTTGAATGAACTGTATGCGATATAAAAACTTTCGCTCATGGATTTCACTTTAAATCTCAATCCCAGAGAATCGGCATCGCTGACAACAATGTGTTCGCTGCACGAGGCGAAGAGGATAAATATTGCCGGTAACCAATATGTTTTTATACTGTTCATGAATTTTTAATTAGCGCCGTTCTCCTCCGGATCGTCTTCCGGACAGTTAAATGCCGAGATGTCCATACCGTCGGGGATTTCGAATTTGTCCGTACTTCTGACGGGTATGGTCTTGTCGTCAAGTACTTTTTTCATGAACAGACCCCATATCGGCAGCGACATTCTTGCTCCGTCGCCAAGGAGGAACGCGCGACGGTCTTCGTTTCCAACCCATACGCCTGCGGTGAGTTTCGGGACATACCCGATAAACCATCCGTCGGAATTGTCGTTTGTCGTTCCGGTTTTGCCGCCGACGTCTGTGCCGGGAGGAACATAATTTCTGACTCGTGTACCTGTTCCGCCGGAGGTAACGCCCTGCATGAGATTGATTATCGTATAGGCTCTCTCTTTGCTGATAACTTCTTCCCTCCTGTCGGGGACAAACGTTGCCAGCCGTGTTCCGTGTTTGTCGTCGATGTGGGATACGAACATGGGATAGGTATACATTCCCTTGCCCGGGAATACGTTGTATGCGGCCGTCATTTCGAAGAGCGGCATGTCCGACGAGCCTACGCAGATTGCCGGCGTGGGGTCCATGTATCCCGTCAGCCCGAACCGGTGGCAGATGTCGGCCAGCGCTTTCGGCGGGATACTCTGTATCAGGTATGCCGATATGTTGTTACTGCTGAGAGCCAAAGCCAGCTTCAGGGTGATTTCTTTCCCTATATATTCTTCCTTTTCGGACGTCCGCGGCGACCAGACTCCTCCTTCGGGTAACCGGATGGTCTGCGTGTTGTTGTAAATTCTGGAACAGGGAGTCCACCCTTCGTTGAATGCGAGGGTATAGAGGAACGGCTTGACGGTCGAGCCTATCTGTCTCCGCCCCTGCCATGTGTTGTCAAATTTGAAGTATCTGAAATTATGTCCTCCGACGTATGCTTTTATTCGTCCGGTGTGCGGCTCTATCGCCATGAAAGCGACGCGGAGAATTGATTTGTAATACCATATCGAATCGAGCGGCGTCATGGTGGTATCGACTTCACAGTTTTTACCTGTCCACGAGAAGACAGTCATGCGAATCGAGTCGCTGAAACTTTTCATGATTTCGGATTCCGAATATCCGGCTTTTTTCATCGACCGGTATCTGTCGCTGTTTTTTACTGCGGCGGAGATGATTCCTTTCACTTCCGATTCTTTTATCTGGTTGGAAAACGGGAAATTCTTCCGGTATCTTTTTGCGTCGTTGAACTGCGGCTGAAGCGTCTTTGAGAGATGTTCCGTGACGGCTTCTTCGGCATACTGCTGCATGCGGGCATCGACTGTGGTGTAGATTTTCAGTCCGTCTCTGTCGATGTTGTACGGGCGGCCGTTGAGCAGGTTTTTGTTGCACCATCCGAAAAGCGGATTCTTTTCCCACTGTATCGAATCGGCGACATACTCTTCGCGGGTTTTGAACTTGTAGTTTTTTATGTCGGGCTTCTGCATCTTCATTATCTGCCTGAGCGTTTCCCTGAAATATGTGCCGTATCCCGTATTGTGATTTGCAAGTTTGAAACTCAGCTTGATATCGAGCTTCGAAACCGAATCGTACTTTTTCTTTTCCAGATACCCGTATTTTACCATCTGACTGAGAACGACGTTTCTCCTCTCTTTGGCGCGCTGCGGATGTTTGACGGGATTGTACCACGAGGGAGCGTTGAGGATACCTATCATCAGCGCCGCCTCTTCGAGATTCAGCTCGGCGGGAAGTTTGTTGAAATATGTCTGTGCAGCGGTGCGAATCCCGTACGATTCGTATCCGAAAGGAATGGTGTTGAAATACATGGTTATGATTTCCGTTTTCGTGTAATTCCTTTCCAGATTGACGGCGGTGACCCATTCCTGCAATTTCTGTATTACCCGTTTGATTTTGTTGCTGCTCCGTTCGGAATAAAGGTTAAGCGCCAGCTGCTGTGTGATGGTGCTTCCGCCTCCGTATTTGTCGTTTCTGCCAAGTACCGTCTTGAACAGTACCCTCGCCAGACTGCGATAGTCTATTCCCGAATGCTGCACAAATCTGGCGTCTTCCGTTGCGATAAGCGCCTCTACCAAAGGCCGCGATAATTCCCTGTATTCTACATGCGAACGGTTTTTCAGGGCATACCGTCCCAAAAGGGTATAACCGCCTTTCCCGTCTTCGGCATATACTTCGGTAGCCAGTTCGCTCTGCGGATTCTCAAGATCTTCAAAGGTCGGCATCTTCCCGAATACTCCGAAGTTTATCAGAATGATCATCAAAAAAAGAAGTACGAAAGGAAATAACGCTATCCCCCATATTAACCCGATCAGTCTCTTTTTTATCTTTATACTCTTTTTTACCTTTATACTCATAAATTTATAACTGTCATTATAACTATCATTACAACATTTTGCAGGTTGCAAAGATAGTGTTTTTTTGATTTTTGGCAGAATTAACAGAATTTCCAGGGAACCATCCCGGGCCTACCGGGACCCTAACAGGGTTTCCAACCCTGTTAGGGTTTTCAACGTAAATTTTGAAAATTCTGTTAATTATGTCAAAAAGCCTGCTGTCCATACAGGCTACTGCGCCGCTGGCTCTTGCGCCTATAGTACCTTTATTTATTGAACGCTCCAAAATCTGTTAATTGGCTTCGTCGAACTGAAGTTTGACTTCATCAATTTAAAAATTGACTTCGACGAGCTAAAGGTTCTGTCAAAAAAATCTAATTATCAACTGTCAACTGTTGAATCACGTCCGTTAGCAGTTTTTTAAGATTTTCCGGCATTTCTTCATTGTACTGATTACGAAAAGCGAT
>JAISPE010000312.1 GCA_031275145.1 Prevotellaceae bacterium
CCCATTAAACCGAACCGAATGCCGAAATGAGGTAACGAGGTCCGGGTTTTATATTACATTTCCCTGCTACTGGGGTTGTTTTATTTTAAAAATTAGGTGTAAATGAGGTTTTTTGTCTACATTTGAACACCCTGCCCTGCAAGAGAAACTGTTATACTTTATTAATTTTAGGACTCCTGACCTGACGCAAACTCAACTGTCGCATTTTTACCACAATTTTTTTCCCCAGTTTGTTTTTACCACAAAGGCACAATGGGCACAAAGGTTACACAAAGCTCTTTGTGCGATCTTTGTGTCCCTTGCGGTAAATAAAAATAAAATAATTGAGGTATGTGCGGCTCAAGAGTTCTGAATTTTCCTTCACTTAATAAAAAAAAATGCCCGCAAGGACTTGAAACTTTGTCTTGCGGGCAATGCAGTATTGCTGATAATTAAAACGGTTTACCGGGGATATACAGTATTTTGCGGATCAAAATTCGCCCATCCTGCGGTCCAGTTACTGCCGGCGGTTTCTGTTGGAGCGAAAGCGCCGCGGTAAGCAACTTTATCGAACCATGAAGATACCTTTGTATTAGTCCAGCTTGCTCCCGTAGCCAGAGGACTGTCTGAGGCGGGGTAATAATTGCCGTTTAATTTGAGGTCGGCAAGAGTGGCAAATGTCTGATTGCCTCCGCCCGTACGCATGATGTAGGTTTCTGTGGCATTTGTCGGCTCGGGGTCCAGAACGGTATTGTTCGACCAGTACTGTTTGTCCTGGAAATTCCGGACATGACCTGCGAATACGGTATTTGCAACATTTAACCCGCCACTGTTTGCAAGTTCATGGGAAGCCGTTCCTTCGATGATTGCTCCGATTGGAAAAGCAGCCGACAGGGAGTTGAAAATGCTTAGCGAAGTGCTTCTGCGCAGGTGCAGACCCGCCTGAAAACGTGCGTTGCTGCTGCTGCCATTATCGCCGGCGCGGTCAACGTAAGAAGACGGGTTGGAAACCGGACCGAAAATACTTACGTTTGCAAAGACACAGCCGGTGAGAGGAGTGGCGTCCGAACCGCTGGAGTTGTTGTCGGATTCGAAACTGTTGGAAGCCGATTTGTCGCCGATTTGAGGGTTGCGCACGCTCAGTGCATACTGTATTTTTCCGCTGAAACCGTTGTCGGTATCGAAATCGTCGTCCCAGCCATGCCATGCGATCAGGTGTTTAGCGTTCACCGTACCGCCGAACCATTCGAAAGAATCGTCGCCGCAATACGAAACCTGAACATGGTCGATAACCGTACCGTCGCCGACAGAGCCAAAGGTAATACCGTTGATTTCGTTATCGGTAGAATACTCTATTCCGGCAAATTCCACTCTCACATATTCCAGTGCGCCCGAATTGTCGTGAGCGTTGGTTCCGCCATGTTTCGACCGCACACCGCCTTCGATAGTCTGTTCGCCTCCGGGTGCATTGTTGGGCGCTTTACCCAGGATAATAAGACCGCCCCAGTCTCCCGGCTTGCGCGATCCCTCCGCCTGGTTTGAAGTAAACACTATCGGTCTCTCGGCCGTACCCTTTGCCATGATTTTGCCTCCGCGTTCGACAATCAAAGTAGCCTTGCTTGCCTTGTCGCCCCGGATAACAACACCCGGCTCAACGGTCAAAGTCTTTCCTTCGGGAACGTACACAAATCCTTTGAGGATATAAGTGTTAGGATATTCCAGTGTCAAATTGCCCGTGATTTCATAACTCTGCGAGCCGTCGCCAAGATCCTGCACTTTGCCCTCGGGCTCGGGTTCAGGCTTGTTACCGTTGTCGTCGTCGCTACAACCTGCGCATAATAATGATCCTGCGCTCAATAGGAATAAAATTCCTGCTAACTTTAAAACTTTCATTTTTTTAATAATTATTATAATGTTAATTAATATTTACAGACACGCCAAAGGAAACGGACTGACCCGGACTGTACCGTTTCGTTATCTGTTCCCGCTGATGCATTTTGTTTTCTTTCATGAATTTGGGAAACTGTTTGAATACTATGTCTTCGGCAAGGATGTCCTGTAAGGAACACCGTATTTCAAACCGTTTTCCTATTTTTTTTGCGATTGAGAGATCCAGCATGTTACGCGGCATTTCGTACGAATTGGGTACCATGTTGTTGATGTCCCGTTCGGAGACGCTGGACTTTCCCAGACCGATAATACGTTTGCCGATACGGTTATAAAGCATTGAAATACCGAGTCCCGCTTTTTGGGAAGAGTAGTATATCCCTGCGTTTATCACGTATGGAGACTGTCCCTGCATCGCGCGGTCGGGCTCGGAAACCATTTCTCCCGGTCTGAAATACACGTTGCTTTCAATCAGGGTGGCATTGACGATTAGGGATATGGCCGGTAACCCGATGAAGTCAAGTTTTTTCCGCACATCGATCTCTATTCCCCGGCTCATCGCTCCCTCGGCATTTTCGTAGGTGTAACGAAACTGTCCGCCCATATCGATGAATGTCCATTCTATGGGATTGCGGAAATGTTTGTAGAATATGCCCAGACTCAGCATCTCGCCCTGTGCGGGATAAAATTCGTACCGCAAATCCAGATTGTTTATCTTCGCCGTCTTCAGGTTTTCGTTTCCGCCGATTTCGCCGAACAGGTCGAAATCATAATAAACGGAAGGGGAGATTTCGCGCAGTTCGGGATGATTGAGCGAACGGCCGTATGCTGCCCTCAACTGATGTTTTTCCGAAAATCTGTACACCAGATTTACCGACGGAAGCAGGTTCAGCTCGTCGAAATTCTTGGTGGTCATCAGTGTTGTCGCCGCACTCATGGAACGGTCGTACGAAAGTTCCGTATGCCGGTTTTCGAGACGTATGCCGGCGTAAATCGACAGCTGTTTCACCGAGGCTTCGAGAGCGACGTATCCGGCTGTATGCAGTACGCTTGCCGAATAGTTATTTGTCTTTTGAGTATTTTCGTCGATATATACCTTGTCGGCGCCCAGATACCTGTTGTCGAGCATTTCCCCGAAAGGCAGTTGAAGATAGCTTTCCCGTTCCGCGGACGTCAGGTTGGAATAGCGGTAAACAAATTCGCGTACAGTATAATTGCGGCTGTGATATTCACCGTACAGACCGGTTTTCAAAACCGGAGAAAAAGTAACGGCAGAAAAATCATGTTTATAATTCAGTGCGGCAGAAAGGGTATTGTCGTGTAAATTCCGGAAATATCTTGATATGTCTTCGTTACTTGTTTTTACGAAAGGAATGTCTTTCTCGCTTCCTATGCCTGCATAATACTTGACAATACGGCGGTCGGGCTCGCTTTTTCCGGCATGCGAATATCCTGCGTCCCAGGTCAGATATCCCGCCGAAGAGAGATTGTGCATACCTGAAAACTGCCCGCTGTAAATCAGACGCGAGGAATACTGTATTTCTGTCTGTTCACGATAGTACGGGCTGCTTACGTCTCTGATACCCGCACGTTCCGTCAGGCGGTTTCGTCCGAGTATGTTCAGCAGGTTTTTAAATTCAATACGGTTAGAGGGGTTAAGGACGAAAGACCAGTTATGCAAAACGCCTAAACGGGCGCTGTTCGAAAATTGATTGTCAAAATAATTGTCGAGATAAACGGAACGGTCTTCTTTATAATCATAAATATCGTACCGAATGTTTTTCATCCTTTGTACCCCCTTAAACGTATTGCTGTAATTGATGGAAGTAATGTTTCCGACAGTCATGCGTTTCGTTTCCATGCGACGGGCTATGGCCAGAAAGAGCCGCTGGTCGGGAAGCGGAATAATGCTGTTTATCTTCCAGTTATTGTTGAATCCTTCTTTTGTCAGACGCGTAATTTCAGCGGCATCGGTAACCCCGTCCATGTGTGCGGGAAATTTCTTTGACAGAGGACGCTGACTGAGATCGAATCCAAGGAAATCGGTAGGGCCGCTTTCGCCGATACGGAACGAATTGAACTGTGTTTTAACGTCAAAACCGGTGGTGTAGCTTGCCTGCAAATAGTTTTTGTCAGGGATGCTCTTTGAAGTGATTTTGATGAATCCGCCGGAGAAATCACCGGGAATCTCGGGCGACGGCGATTTGTAGACAATCAGATTGTCGATCTGACTGCTTGGAACAAGATCAAGCGGAAAGGCACGGCTGTCCGTTTCCGTACTCGGCGCGGCCATACCGTTAATCCATGCGTTGTTGTAGCGCTGCGACAATCCCCTGATAACGACAAAACGCTCGTCGATAATCGTTACGCCGGGCACTCGACGCACGACTTCGGATGCTGTTCTGTCGGAACTTTTGGATATTTGAGCCGCAGAAATCCCGCTCGTTACCTGCGGCAGGATTTTAACAATCTGTACCAGGGCATTCTCGGTATTGTTTAACGCGCGGGTGCGTACAACAACTTCTTCCATCATTATATCTTCGCTTTCAATGAAAATATCTATGACGGTATCGGACCTGCCCGTCGAAAATTCTGTTTCGACCGTTTTGTACGAAAGGGCGGAAACTTCCAGCGTGTATTTTCCCTTACCGGCGTTCCGGATACTGTAATATCCCTGTGCATTGGTGACGGTTCCTTTGTCTGTACCTTTAATCAACACCGTAATGCCTTCAACAGGCTCCGATGTTTTTAAATCGCGTACAGTTCCCGAAATCCCCTGAGCCCCTGCTTCCATAACAAATCCTGTAACCGCAATCTGAAAAATCATAATTAATAATACTCTTGTTTTTAATCTTTTTTGCATAATCATTTTAATTATTTTGACGGTGCAAAAGTAAACGGGCGCTGTTACCGAACGGTTACAATATGTTTAAAATTATGTAAAACTTTGTAAGTGATTATATAAAAGATATTTTGATGCGCAGTACGGTTTGATGCGGGGAGGTTTTGGCGCCTGTGTCAGTCTTCTGCGCAGTGCGACGCCCGTTCGCAAAGTGAACTGTTTTCCGACTTTTCGTCATTGCGAATAACAGTTTCGTACCGCAACTGAAAAAGTGTGACGATGCTTACTGAAAGCGTAATGACGCTTGTCGAAGAATATGGCGATGAAGCAGCGACGAAACAATCCGCGGCGGGTCGTCATTGCGAGGAGCGGTAGCGACGAAGCAATCCAGAAATCCACGACTTTCCGGATTGCTTCGTCGCTGCGCTCCTTACAATGACGCTTTTTGTAAGAGGCATATTAACAGTCCTTTCGTCATTGCGAAGCAACCCTTATTTCCCCCAAAGTCCCCTTAGTAGC